>CAZHNG010000013.1:0-22414 GCA_964533785.1 uncultured Saprospiraceae bacterium
ACAATCAACGGAAATTTATTGATTCTGAAAAATTGATATCCATTGAATATCAGCGGTTTGTTTTCTAGAATCTAGCGTCTAGCGTCAAAAGTCCAATAGTATAAAAGAAGTACAAAAATAAGCAAGAATTATCTAATTTGCTTCAAGCGGTTTTTTTAAAGTATTTTTTAATGAAAATAAGAAAGACGATTGGATGGTTGCTGCTGATAGTATTGGTGGCAAGTTGTACGACACAAAAACGAAAGGGAGAGCTTTCCTTCATGGGAAAAGTCTACCACAATACCACGGCGCGTTACAATGGTTATTTTAACGCCAAGGAAATAATGCTCGCTACTTTTGAGTCACTTGACTTGAATCATCAGGATAATTACAATAAGCTTTTACCCGTCTATATTTATGAAGATCCCAAAAATTTGCAAACCTATTCCGCTGATTTAGATAAGGCGATTGAGAAAGTAACCCGGGTAGTCAACCTACATCGTCCCAGCTACTGGGTTGATGATTGCTATTTTATTCTTGGACAAGCCCAGTACTTAAAGCAGGATTATGAAGGTGCAGAGCAGACCTTTCGCTATTTGATCAACGAGTATCCACCCGAAAAATTTGAAAAAAAGAAAAAAGGAAGCAAAGATCGGGATGAATTGGAAGACGAGGAAGATTTGCGTAAAAGTAAGGCACAGGTCAAAAGGGATAGGAAGCGGAGTATGAAGCAAAGGAAGAAAGAAGCCAAACGGCGGGCAAAAGCCAGAAAAAGATATAATAAACAGGTTCGAAAGAACAGGTTAAGAAGAAGCAAAGGAAAAAAAGCCAAAGCAATAAACAAGCCCGGCAAAAAAGAGGAGTCGGAAGAAACCGTTGCGGCCACGGATTCATCGGGCGTCAACAGTGAAAACCCGACTTTAGAGCCCGAAAATATACCGCCCGAAGAAGATAGTATTGGTATGATCAGCATATTTGATAATCCGCAAGAGGATGATGTAGAAAGCGATCCGGAGAGTTACTTTTTGAAGCATCGTCCCAGATATCAGGAAGGAATGTTGTGGCTGGCAAAGTCACTTGTTGCCAGAGATAATTATGATGCTGCGGATAGGTATATGAACCGGCTTGAAAAAGATCCGGGCACCTTTGAGGATGTTCGCCGTGATCTCGCCGTTCTGAAAGCCTATTATTACATAAAGCAAGACCTGTATAAAAATGCCGTGCCGGCGTTAGAAAAAGCCGTCGAGCTTTCCAATGACAGAGATGACCGGGCAAGGTATTCCTTTATTGCCGCCCAAATCAGTCAAATGAACGGTGATAGTGATGCTGCTTATGCTGGTTTCGAAAGGGTCATAAAGCTTAGTTCTGATTACGAAATGGAGTTTAGTGCACGGTTAAACCTGGCACAAAGCGAGTGGTTGAACGGCAAAACCAGTCAGGAGGAAATCCTGAAACGACTGGAAAAGATGCTGAAAGATGCCAAAAATATCGGGTATAAAGACCGTATTTATTATACCATGGCCGGTATTTATCTGAAATCTGGTAATAAGCCGGAAGCAATTAAGTATCTGCAATTGGCATTACAGCATGGAGGTCAAAACAGAATCCAAAAGGCAGATTCTTATTACCAACTGGCAGAATTATATTTTGAAGCCGAAGAATTTGTAACCGCTAAAAACTACTACGACAGTACTTTGCAAGTCCTGGATAAGACCGATGAGCGTTATGTCAAGGTAGAGAACAGCAGTAAGAGCCTGAAAAATATTGCAAAATTTTCTCAGGAGGTTGAATTACAGGATAGTTTGTTGCGGATCAGCGAATTGAGTGAAGAAGATAAAAAGGTGCTGGCTTTTGAAATAAAGCGCCAACAACAGGAGGAAAAAAGGGCCGCCCTGGCAGCGGCGGCTAATCGAGCTAATAGTCGTACTAATAATGTCAGGGCCGCAGCGACCAACGCTTTGCAAAAAGAATCCAGCTGGTTTGCATACGATGATAAAGCGCTCAAGAGAGGAGAAAGAGAATTTGATCGTCGTTGGGGATCGAGGGTGCTGGAAGATAATTGGCGTGTTTCTGATAAATCTTCCAATGCAGCTTTTGAAGAAGAAGAAGAAATTGAAGAAATTGCTAGTGCAGCTTTGACGGATGAAGATGTGGCTACCATTCTCAAGGACGTTCCCAAAAACCGAAAGGAAAAAGAAGTTGCCAGGTTGAAGATCAAAACAGCTCTTTTTTCGCTCGGAAAAGCTTTTCGTGATGACCTTGGACGCAATGATAAAGCGGCCGAAGTATTGGAAGAACTCAATAAAAAATACCCGGGTAATCCGTTTGAACTGGACTCCTGGTATTATCTATATCTGGCTTATACGGACCTCAATAATAGCACTAAGCAGCAGCATTATAAAGACCTCATCGTTAGTAAGTTCCCCTCTTCCAATTATGCTCAGGTACTGCAAAATCCAAATTACCTGGCGGAATTGGAAGACGAAGAGCAGCAGCTGAATGCTTATTATGATGCCGCCTATTCTGATTTTTCCAATCAAAAATACCAGCGGGCTTACGAAAAAATACAAAATGCCTCGGATAAATTCGGGTCTACCAACTTACTGCAACCCCGGTTTGCCTTACTGAGTGCAATGTGCCTGGGACAGATCAAAGGCAAGGATGCTTACCTAGAGGCCCTGAAAGAAGTCATTGCGAGGTATCCCAATAGCCCCGAACAAAAAAGAGCCAGAGAGATCATGCGTTTGCTCGGTGGGCCGGTTGCTTCCTTGCCGGGAGGCGCTACGGATGATGGAGTGAACTCTGATAAGTTCAAGCTGGAAGAAGATAAGTCACATTATATTCTGGTGGTATTTAATGGTGATGTGAAAACAAACGATAAAAAGCGATCAATATCAGATTATAACCGGAAATACCATAAGTTGGATAAACTGGGGCTTACGGCTATGTTCTTGAACGGCAGTGATAAAGATGACCGCAAACCTTTGATCGTGATCAGGAGGTTTAAAGACAAAGCCTCTTCAATGTTGTATTATGATGGGGTGCAAAATAATTTAACCGAATTCATGTCCGAGGATGACGGTATTCCATTTGATGTTTTTGCGGTTTCTTTGAACAATTACCGGCAAATACTGCGAAGTCGCTCTATTGCCGGGTATAGAGAGTTTTTTGACGCCTATTATCTCGAAAAGCGTGGCGGCTAATACCGTCCAATCGTTCAGTTTAACTGAGCTATTGGACCAAATTGAGGCACAGCAAATTACAACAACCGGTACGTTTTTTAAAGGCATGTTTCCTACTCAGCGCCGCTATCCTTACCTTGGTCTGAAAAGAGCAGATAGTAATATTTTTTTTACAGCGTTAACCATACGTTTGCTCCGGGAATGCCAACCGTTTCTGGATGTTACTTTACAAAGCAGAATAGACCGTATTGCAGCGAGAGCGAAGTGTGCATTTCCCTTTTATTCAAAAAAAGAGCAAGGGGTGAAGGTCTACCAATTCTGGCCAGTGGGGGCTAATAATCATTTTCCGAATGGGCTTTTTTTACACCACTTTAAAAAATTTAAATCTCCGCCCGACGTCGATGATACCGCCTTGTCCTATGCCATAACTAATCCATCTACAGCCGACGTTTTGGCGCTAAGAGATTATCTTATTCCATTCGCCAATGGGAGTAATAAATGGAACAGAAAAATCTTGAAAAGATACCAAAAGCCAATGGTTTACAGCACCTGGATGGGGACAGGTGCAATGCCAATCGAATTTGATGTTGTGGTACTGACTAACCTCCTGGCCGTATTCCTTACTCATGGGATTGAACTGAACCAATACGATTTAGCATCTCTGGACTATCTGGCATCTCTAATTAAGGATGCTTACTACCTCAAAGCCCCATTTTACGCTGCTCCCTGGTATCCGTCGGCAGTGGTGATCCTTTATCATTTGGTGAAGTTTTTTGGGACCTACCAACCAGAGCGTTTCCATCAGCTTTACCCTATTTTTAAAAGCCATTGGAATGCTCTGCGGGGAAAGTCAGTTTCATTTATGGAGCAAGTGATATTGAACACAATTGGATTAAAACTAGGAATGGATCCGGCAAAAATCTCTTTTCCTGAAAACTGGGAAGATGAATTGCTGGAATATCCATTTTATATCGGTGGGATGTTAACGGCAATGCAGTCCAGCGCCAGTTGGTATTTGGCCCGATATCCAATTTTTCACTGGCGGTTTGTCTGCCCGGCTTTCAATTTCAGCTTGGTATTGGAACAGCAAATCGAATGTCGGCATCAACAAAATGTTTTGACTCTTAAATAGAGCTTGTTTTTTGTTTTTATTTGTTTTATATTTGACGCAATAAAAACAGATAAAACAAAATGTCGATATGAAAAATTTTGTACTGTGGATCTTCAGGGCCTTCTTTCGGGTATTTATTCTTTTATTGTTGTTCTATTTTATTCTAAAGCCGAGCCGGTCTTCGCATGGTGAGGTTCAAAAATCATTTGTGAACTTTCGGGTTCAAAGTGAAGGCAAACCTTCCGGGAACGGAAACTTAGAATGGGCTGGGGAAAAAAACATATTGAATTCGGTCAGTCGATATATCAAAGGATTTTTTGATACGGGCCCCACTTACTTCGAGCAACTGGAAAAGATTGACGAAAACTTGCAGAATAAGCACATTAGCCGTTTTCAGAGAGTAGCGGTCATAGAGCAAAAGAAATTCGGAGTGCCCGCCTCGGTTACCATTGCCAACAGTTTATTATTAGGGCAGGCCGGGCAGTCAGATCTTGTTGCCCGTGGTAACAACTACTTTGCTATACCCGCTACTTCTGATTGGGTAGGCGATACTTTAATAGTCAATAATGTTGTTTATCGAAAATATGAAAATGCGTGGAGTAGTTTCAGGGATCATAGTTACTACCTTACGACCGGTAGAAACGCATCATTGAGAAAAGCAGCTGATGATTACCGGGGCTGGGCCAGGCAGATGGGGAAAAAAGTATATGATCGCCGCCTAGGTCTGGATCAACAGATCATTGCTGTGATTGAAAAGTATGGATTGGATAAATTGGACAGCCTGGAGTGAGTTTGTTCATTCTATGACATCTTCGGGGTTTAAGGCAGTTTTATAATAATGAACACCGGCTCCGTAGACCCATCCTTCCGTCCCTGCTTGAGATTTTACTTTTATCCATGGTGCAAAAGTGGTGGTGTCTCCAAGGTTTATTTCTTGTTTGAAGGTCGTTACTTCTTCCATGAACTGTACTTCATCAAATAATTTAAGGCGACCCAGTATTCTGCCGCTTAGATTGGGGCGATCACGCAGATTTAAGTTAGGGAGCGTTACGTATAGGGGCGTATATCTTTCTGTAACCACTGATGTTGGTTCCTGTGGTGGTTGGGTGCTGGTTTGATCTTCGGTAGTATTAGTTGGTGCTTGTTCGAAGGTAATTTGTGAATCAAATATGGAGTCATCTATTCGCGCTTGTTCTTCGACAGCCTGATATTCTGCTCTGGTGCTGCTACATTTATTAATAGCCCAGATGAAGAAGCTTGCAAAAAAAACGATAATGATGAGAATTTCTAATCTGGGTAAAAGAGAAGGTTTGGCATTTGAATTTCCTGATGGTTGATTTTCTTCCGGATTTGTATTTTCTTCCATAGCACTTGTATTTCTACAATTATATGTAATGACAAATGAAATTCAAAACAAAAATAATTAAGTTTAGATAATAATAGTAATTCAGATTTTACAGCAGGAGATATGAATGAAACGTTATTGTATAAAATTGGGATAACACTTATTCCAAAAGTGGGGCCCAAAATTGGAAAAAACCTGATAAGCTACTGCGGAGGAGTGGAAGCTGTTTTTAAAACCCCGAAAAAGCAATTGTTGAAAATACCGGGAATAGGTCCAGAAATTGCCAATGCTATTTCCAGTCCTGATATACCTGCTTTGGCGGAAAAAGAGATGGAGTATATTCGGAAAAATAATATCCAGGTTTTATTTTACTTAGATGCTGATTTTCCCAGTCGTTTAAGGCACATCAATGACAGTCCATTGTTGCTATACTATAAAGGAAATGCCAATTTAAATTCAGAAAGGACGGTGGCAATAGTGGGTACCCGAAAACCAACACCTTACGGATTACAAGTTTGCCGGGATTTAGTGGGTGGTTTAGGTGATTATAACATCCTTTTAATCAGTGGCCTTGCATACGGTATTGATGTTTGTGCCCATAGATCTTGTCTGCAATTCGGAATCCCTACTCTTGGTATTGTTGGGCATGGCTTAGATACGATTTACCCTCCCGTGCACCGAGGTGTTGCATCCTCAATGATCCAAAATGGTGGATTGCTTACTGAATTTTCAAGTAATACCTTACCTGATGGCCGTCATTTTCCTATGCGGAACAGAATTATTGCCGGTCTTGCAGATGCCGTGATCGTAGTTGAAACCGGAAAAAGCGGTGGTTCAATTATAACAGCTAATATCGCGCATAGTTACAATAAGGATGTGTTTGCAGTGCCCGGAAGAACTTCGGATAAACAATCTGAAGGCTGTAATCACCTGATCAAATGCCATAAAGCTGCTTTGATACAAAATGCTTCTGATATAGGATACATCATGAATTGGGAAAAACCGGAGATGGGAAAGACCAATCAAAGAGAATTATTCGTTGAATTGGATGAAAGCGAACAATTGATACTCAGCCTGTTTAAAAATCAAGAAGGATTAGATATCGATTATTTATCTTACAAAACTCAAATGCGTAATAGTGAAATCGCCTCATTAGTATTAAATTTAGAATTTAAAGGAGTTTTGAAATCATTGCCTGGTAAAAGGTACGTGAAAGTTTGAAGGTCTATGATCTTTTATCATTACAAAGATGACAAAGTGGAATTACAAAGCGTAAAATGAAAAAGAAATTATTCGTTGGTTTAATTGTAGGTTTATTTCTTGCCGGCTGTACTACGCAAAGTGGATGGAAAGCTGGTGTGGCTTCAAATGGAAGTGTAGATAGTGGTAATTCTGATCCCAGGCGGCCAAAAAATATTGTTTTAATGATTGGAGATGGAATGGGACTTTCACAGATCACCGCTGCGATGTATATCAAAAAAGACCGATTGAATATAGAACGATTTCCCGTTATTGGTTTACATAAAGCTTATTCTGTTAATGATTTGGTCACGGACTCAGGTGCAGGTACAACTGCTTTTGCCAGTGGGGTGAAAACTTATAATGGTGCAATCGGAGTTGACCAGGATACGATGCCTGTTAAGACCATCCTGGAAGAAGCCAAAGAAAATGGCATGGCTACAGGGATGGTCACCACTTCATCTATTACTCATGCTACGCCTGCCGCCTTTATTGCTCACGTAAAATCCACGGATATGAAAGAGGATATTGCCGTCTCTTTTGCAAATACGGAAATAGATTTCTTTGTTGGCGGCGGCAAAAAGTATTTCCATAGAAGAGAAGTGGATAATAGAAATATCTACCAGGAGTTGGTTGACGCAGGTTATTTTGTTTCAGATTACCTCCAAAGTTCTTGGCAGGATTTGACAATCGACCGGAAGGTAAATTTTGCCTATTTCACATCAGACGATGATTCCATGTCAGCATTAGACGACAATGATCACCTCGTATCCGTTTGTAGAGAAGCACCAAGGTTTTTAAAGGAACACAATGAGGGCCAAGGTTTCTTTTTAATGATCCAAGGTTCACAAATTGGGAGTGGTGGAAAAACTAATAATTCAGAGAATATCATTTCTGGAATGATGCATTTCGACGATGCTATTGGAACTATTTTAGATTTTGCCCAAGCAGATGGAGAAACCTTAGTTATCGTTACTGCTGATCATGAAACAGGAGGATTTTCCATTAATCCAGGGTCTACAAGGGATAGTATTGTCGCAGGATTCACTTCCGGGGACCAAACCGGAGTGATGATACCCGTATTTGCTTACGGGCCTTCTTCTAATTATTTTAAAGGAATCTATGAAAATACCGAAATTCACAATAAAATGAGATTAGCCCTAAAATTTATAGACGCTCCTAATTAGCCTAAGTTATAATATACCTGCCTGAATAACCATAAAGTAGTTTTTCGAGAGCAGTCCTGTATTATGGGTTCTTTGTTCCTTTTTTGTTCAAAAGAAAATTCAATTTTATGGGAATCTATCACATCGCAAATTGGATAAATTAACCGTTTTGCCAAATTAGAAACCTGGAATTGTGCTAGAGGTGTCTTTCTGCGTGGTAAGAAGATCTCACCAACGGTCCACTTTCAACAAAATCGAAGCCTTTGCTTAAACCAACTTCTTTATATTCGGCAAAAACATCCGGATGTATAAATTCAGCTACTTCCAGATGCATTTTAGTGGGTTGGAGATATTGGCCTATGGTTAAAACATCACATCCGTGCTCCACCAGGTCGTCCATAATTTTGAAAACCTCATCTTTAGTTTCTCCTAATCCGACCATAATACCGGATTTGGTTCTTTTTCCGTATGACTTCGTACGTTTGATTTGTTCCAGACTACGGTGGTATTTGGCTTGCGGCCTTACCTTACGGTATAGCCTTTCGACTGTTTCCATGTTATGTGAAACTACTTCCTGCCCGGCACTGATCATCCTTTCCAGTGCATCCCACGTTGCCTTTACGTCCGGGATGAGGGTTTCAATAGTGGTTGAAGGTGAAAGCTCTTTTACCGCCCTGACCGTTTCGTACCAGATCTCAGCTCCTCTGTCTTTTCTTTCATCCCGGTTTACTGAAGTAATTACGGCATGTTTAACTTTCATCAACATAATTGCCTCCGCCACCCGGCGCGGTTCATCTTCATCGTATTCAGGGGGTCTTCCCGTCTTAACCGCACAAAAAGAACAGGACCTTGTACAAGTATTACCAAGGATCATAAAAGTAGCAGTACCTGCTCCCCAACATTCTCCCATATTGGGACAGTTACCACTTTGACAAATCGTGTGTAAATTATATTGATCAACAAGAGAACGTACCTTCTTGTATTCTTCTCCAATCGGTAATTTTACTCTTAACCAATCCGGCTTGCGCTTCCTTGCCGGCTGTCCATCCACAATCGGTAATTCTACCATTAATTCAAACTTCTTTTAGTAATTGAAAATGTTTTTTTCTTGGTAATCACAACAACTAAAGAGACTTTAAGTTTTGGCTGTCAGGATAGCACAATCAAATGAATTGATCAAAAACTCAAACTACTTTTACCAACGTTTACCAAATTGGAAATTAAGAAAGAGGTTAATGAATATAGGCTGGTTTTCAGTATTCTCCACCAGCGGAGATTCTACCATTATAGGGATCTTTCTGAAATAAAAGTCTACCATTATCCCGGCTTCTATTGCCTTCACAAACTCATCAAAGGCACCCCAGTCGAAATGGATGGCTCCTTTAGCGTGACCACCAGGCTGGATGGATATTTCTCCCAGGCCTTCTGAAAAACCCGCAGAACCATAGATCTTGGTTATATCCAGAAAGTTATCCGCATTTTCTTCTGAGAACTTTTCGCTGTTGATGGAAAAAGCATTACTTCCGACTTCGGGAAAACTTATTACCTGCAAATAATAAGGTTTGAGCAAGCCAAGGGATGGCCCGGCCTCGTAACTAACACCAATAGCTAATCCTTTATGTTTTGCTTTTTCGGAAAAATAGCGCTTCTCTCCGACACCGCCGCGCAAGACCCAGAAACTGTTTTGTTTACCATAAATAAAAGAGCGGGAGATCCGACCTGCGGCGGAGGGCTGAAGGTCAAAACTTTGGCGAACTTCTTTGGGGTGCTTGATCTCTCCTAATTCAATATTAAAAAATTGGGTAAGATAATAGGTTTTCAAGGTGGCAATGTTGGCACCAATTGAAAATCCATTGGTATGGATCTTCAGATCCATTGTAAATTCACGGTTATATACAATACCTTTGTTATCATCATAATAATTTTGACCGCTGGGAATTCTTTGCTGGGCAAAAGTTATTTGAAATAGCATCAGGCAGGCAGCCGTGATAACTGATTTTTTCATGCTGTAGGTTTTAAGATTCACCTTGCTTAACGGCAAACCACGCAAAAAGATTTGTCAAATATTCAACTTACCCCAATAAAAATAATAAATCCTGCTATTTTTCAAAAACGTCGTCATAATCAGAATTGTCCGTCTCTTTCCTTACTTCGGGAATATCCATAGATTTTGACTTAAATTCTTCAAAATCGATATACTCACCTTCCTTGGGGCGCTCCTCCGATTTTGTTTTCTTTTGTTTTTTGCGATAATACGCTTTTGCAAGTAAGTAGGTGAAAACAAAGGGATAACCAATTAAAGATCCGATTATCGCAGCTATGCCGGCACCCGTATTCTTTTTTACCAGAGCAAAAAGCCACTGAATATATTCGATAACCACCTTATAGTCCAGTACAATTGCACCAATTAAAATAAAGATGGCTATCCAGGAATACAATAATCTCAATAAAGCATTAGTTATCCAAAATAGCCCAACTATAAAAACGACCAATACTGCTATTCCGATTATAAGATTGACAGATTGCCCGAATATTTTGATATCATTATTACGATCAGCCATTTTTTTACAGTTTTAGTTTACTATTCTAACTATTAAATTTAACCATTTGTTTGCTTACTTGGTAAGCATTAGACCAGTATTTACATTTGTAGCATTAGCAACGGACTTTTTAAGAAGTACGGTTGGTAATTACTTACTTTTGTAAATATTTTTGAAGAAAAGTAATATTTTATGATAAACCGCTCATTATTTTTGCTCTTTATCCTGAATCTATTCTCTTTCACCGCTTTTGCGCTTCATCCTAACGGAGAAATTCAATTGGTATGTATGCTGCCTGGGTGCGGGAACACCTTAAGCATATATGAATTTGACGGTAGTACCTTTAAGGAGGTTATGAAAACATCGGCTGAATCCGATAGCATTTTTTCATTTCAATTAGAAGGATCAGACCCAAGGTTTTTTTATTTAGGTACGAATCCTCAATCCGCAGTGCCAATAATTCTTGGGCCGGAACAACGGGTCGAGTTAAGAGCCGACTGTGGCCGTAAATTAAAGGTTGATTTCAGTAAATCTGCCATCAATAGCGGGTATTTATTGTTGAAAAAAAGAATGAATGATCTGCGTGAAAAGCACGTCAATTTAGTGAATCAGTATCGCCGAAGTAGAAGTAACCCGGATCAACTGGATCAGATTGTAGAATCGATGGAAGTGCTGGATGAACAAAAAGTCGCTTTTCTGGATTCCTTAAAGCTGGACAATCCATATTTCGCAAAAATTGTCGCTCTTAATACTTACACTTCCTTTCAAGCTGACGGACAAGGATATGAAAATGAAGTAGCCTATTTTGCCGAGCGCTTTTTTCAGTACGCTGATTTAGAAGACGAAGATTATAACTATATGCCCTGGATTTACGAATCGTTCCGGGGTTATGTGAATACTTTAAGCAGTGTAGGCTTGAATAATGAAAAACATAAAACAAGTATAGAAAAGCAAGTCGAAAAAGTGCCCCTGGGTACTAGAGCCAGGAAACTCGCTCTTTCTGCAGTAGTTACTATTTTAAGAGAGAAGAACCATACCAACTTTATACATTTTGCTAAAAAATTTATTGAAGAATATGAAGCAACGGACCCTATGGCTACGGCTGATCTGCAAAAGCTCGTAGACAAGATCAGTGCCTTTTCCATAGGTGGTCAGGCCCCTGATTTCGAGCAGAAATCGCCGGATGGTAAAGACATAAAACTGAGTGACTTTAGAGGGAAGGTCTTATTGGTTGATTTTTGGGCAAGCTGGTGCGGCCCTTGTCGCAGAGAAAATCCTAGGTTGGTGGCTACTTATAATAAGTATAAAGAGGAGGGATTTGAGATCCTGGGGGTAAGCCTCGACCGTGATCGCAATCGTTGGATAGGTGCTATTGAAAAAGACGGACTACTGTGGCCGCAGGTAAGTGATCTTAAATATTGGCAAAATGAGGTGGCTGTATTATACAACGTAAAATCGATCCCTCATACCATCCTCTTAAATGAAGATGGTAAAATAATCGCCAGAAATTTACGAGGTACTTCTTTAGAAGAAAAGTTAGCAGAAATATTCGGCTCAGAATAAAAAAAGTTGCCAGGATTAAGTTAATGGTTACATTAACTTTCCTGACAACCGTTCCCCCTTACTTCTAATCTTTGTATTATAAAGTTTAAATACTTTCCTAATATTGGTGCAAAATTAAAAATTGAATTGATAAAAGTGAAATATATCCTCAAAAAAAATTTACAATAACAATGTCTATTTTCTAAGAGGCTGTATTTAGCAACTTGGCCTCTCTACTTATGCATCAATATCAATTTTACAGTAATTACGTACACTATGCCAAGGTTGTTGCATCCATAGCACGTTTTTTGCGCTGTTAGTAGGTAATGTGTTCATTATCAACCTGTTTGTTCCAGTACAGTTTTAGATGGGATGAAGTCTGAAAAAGAAATACATCACTACCCTGTAAAAAAATTTCAATTTCTACTCCAATGTTTTAAGCCTCGGATCAAAATATTAAGATCAAATTCTAATGAATAGTTTTTTGCGTATACAAAGTCAAGCCTGCGGATGGTATCCTGGCTTAGATCCTTGAACTTAAATTCATCAATGGGGTTTAAGACTCCTTTTTTGATAGGAGGCAGTTTAGCCTCTACCATGCCGGAGGCGTAACCAACCCAAGACTTTTTTCCTGAAAAAACATGGAAGATGTTGACCAATAATTGCAGATTGTTTTTTGTCAATAGGATGATAAACGGAGAAGAAACCAGCATAATTAGGCAAACCAGCAAGTCAAACATTCGTTTTTGTCGTCGCATGACCGGCCGGTCAATTTGAAAAGCTATTTCTATGGTATAAAGCTCGCCGGGCTTGTTCTTTGAACTGCTGCCTATAATACTCAGGCTTTCTTCCGGAATGATCTTGTAGTTGATATTTGAGCCTAGTTGCACCATCCAGTTCATGATAGCCTGGGTACTCAAGTCCCTGGAACAGAAAATAATCTCATCTATCTTATAAATTTGGACGATCTCATCGAGCTGGTCGATCGCGCTGAGATAATCCTTTGATAATTGTACTTTCCGAGGAGCAATAGTACCAACAATGTTTTTCTGGACTTGTGCTTCCTGCAAAAGGGTTTTTACTCTTAAGCTTTCCTGTAGCGTGCCCACAATGACTAAAGAAGGTGGGCTGTGATTCCCTAATTTGAAATTTTTATATCGAAGAAAATGATCAACGAAACGAATAACACTGAGGATAATAAAGCTCCAGAAGGTGCCCAAGACGATCAAGGCCCGGGACGAACGATAGTCCATTTCTAAAAAACCATAGATTGCTGCAATGAACAAACTGCCAATAAGTATGCCACTGGATAGCGTTCTCAGGCTCCCTTTGTCGTCATATCCGCCGACGGCAAAAATTGAGGCCACCCAAATGAGGGTGTAAAGTCCCATATTGTAATATATAAAGTTGTTGTAATAATTGGGATCCCCAAAGTGATAGACCGCCCAAAATTGTTTGAGAAAAACAAGGCCGGAGAAAATGACGGCCAGATCGATAAAAGGAAGGTAAAGATGCTTGATCCAGTTACTTGCAAGGGTTAAAGCAGCATGGGCGTAAATGGCAATTTTCAGTAACAGAACGAACAAAGCAGCTTGTTCTCCTTCAAAATGTTTACGTGCGAATATGATCATTGCATTATAAAATACCCGGATGTAATTTAAGCTACCTTTTTTGGTGCTTTCACCTTTATAATGGATGATGGTCGTGCCGGCAAAGTAGTAATTTTTGTAGCCGGCTTGTATAATTCGGTAGGAGAGATCAATATCTTCTCCGTACATAAAAAAAGCTTCATCCAAAAAGCCGGTTATTTCGAGTACTGCCCGGCGGATGAACATGAAAGCCCCGGATAATATTTCCACTTCGTGGTTTTCGTCTTTATCCAAATATCCAAGGTGATAATGATTGAAAAGAGGAGATCTCGGAAACAACTCAGCCAGACCAAACATCTTGTAAAAAGCGACCATCGGCGAAGGAAAGCCGCGTTTTGACTCCGGCAAAAAACGCCCCGAACCATCGATCATTTTCACGCCCAGTGCTCCCGCTTCAGGGTGTTCATCCATAAAACGGATACACTTGCGAAAAGTGTCCTCTTCAACTACGGTATCAGGGTTTAATAGCAGCACGTATTCCCCTCGAGCAAGGTTTAAAGCTTGGTTATTAGCCTTTGAAAATCCGACATTCTCTTGATTGGCCATCACCTTTACCTCCGGAAATTTTTCGGCAAGCATAATAAGGGAGTCATCTACGGAGTTGTTGTCAACTACAATTACTTCAACATCAAGCCTTCCGGATGCCCTGCGTACAGACAATAGGGCTTGTTCCAGAAAATATTTGACGTTATAATTGACAATGATTACGGATAACTTCAAGGTTACATGGTTTTGGCAAAAATACAGCGTCAATTATTGCAGCGCCTTTTTGAAGAAAAATACACCTACCTGGCAATATTCTTTGAAAAAATCGGATTCATCCCTTTCTTTCCATTTGTTGTATTCTTTTTTTACTCCTTCTATTTCAGTTTTTTGTATGAATTGTATAACCGCATCAATCACTACTTTGCGGTTTTCTACAATGCGCTGGTTGTTCAAATTGAGTTTGTGCATCAAGTCGCTTTGGATATCAGAGTCCTTGGCATAAATCATACCGTCGATACGGTAATGCAGGTATTGCTCTATTTCCTTTTTTCTCGGGTCTACTTTATTTAGTAATTTGTTGCCCTTTTTTTTATCACATTGCAGCAGATGTTTTCCATGGCCCTGGTTGCCATCGCAAACCGCCAATAGGTTTTCATAGTTGAGACTTAAATCAGGATATTCAGATTGTGGGAGGAAGTGCTCGATAGAAGCACTGGCGGGAAGTATCCGCTGCATGCAGTAAGCACAAATGTTTCCTTGTTCTTCAAGCAAGGCTTTTTTCAAGGTCCTCTTGGCGGTAGAGTGCAAGCTCTTGAAGGAAACACCGTGGGTCGAGTTTTTGTATGCTCTTATTGGTTCAGGTTCGTTGTCTATTTTTTTTTCTATATACTTCATTACATTATGTTGGAGTCGAAAAATGTATGAATCCGGTTATTCAACTCTCCAATTTGGGGTCGACGATCAAGATGATTCTAAAAATGTGAGATGCGTTTTGGCTCTTACGATCTCGGTATCGTAAGAGCCGTATTTCAAGACCATTTTGTCCAGCATTTTTTTGGCGTCTTCAATTTTTTCCGGTTCCTCCATTAGGGCATACAGTGCATCAAATTCTTTTTGAGCATGTTCGGGTCTTTTGGTGACAGCGAAAATATCGAACAAAATAGAATTGCTGTCACGGCCATAAGTATGTGGTGTATTTTCCAATAAAGCGAAATCTTCCAGAATTAAAATATTTTCCCGTTGGATGTTGCTGAGCACTTGTGGTGAATGGGTGGAAAAAATGAACTGCACATTGGGAAATGTCGCTTCCAATCCAAATACGACTGCTCTTTGCCATGCAGGATGCAGGTGTTGTTCGATTTCATCAACCAGCACGATACCCGGGCAATGGAGTGCTTCGGCGTTGGAGGGGTTGGCAATGGTAAGCCGGTAAGCGATGTCGGCAACTAAGAGAATAATGCTGCGTTCGCCGTCAGAAAGTTGACCAAATTCCAATTCTAATCCGTTTTTGTCAACCAGGATCGCTTGCTCTCCAATTGGATCTCCCTGGCTGTTTTGTTTGATCCCTACTCGAAAGTTTTGGTAATCAGCTTCGTGAAATTCAGCAAAAAAGGTATTGATGGCTCGACGAATATGGCTTAGTTTAGGATTTGTAGCATTGAAGTCCTGTTGCTCCTTTATGATTTGATTCTCGATATTGTTTTGCTCGATGAACCATTCTATGAAAACATCGTAGTCCAGCGCGCTACCGAGGGCATTGACGTAAGCTTCGGCCTGAGGGACTACTACCTCTTTTTTGGCTTTCGATTTACCTGATGCAGCTCTTGCATTGCGGTCCACTTTGTAATAGGCAATGATTGGAATGCCTTTTTCTTCATTCTTTAGGAGTTCTTTTTTAAAGGTCTCTACAAAAGTATTTACGTCGGAAAAATCGCTGCGTCCCCGGTAAAAGCTTTTTTGCAATGACCATTGGAGAGATTGTTCACTATGCGGTTGACTCAGGCATATGCTGAGGTTGGTTTCCGGAAAACCATCCTTGATATCTGATAATTTCAATTGTAATTGTGGAGTGCGGATGCCGGCAATTTTCTCGATCAACTTAGCCAACAGAAGCGCAGCGCCATCCAAAATAGAAGATTTTCCTGCACCATTTATTCCAATAAGTACTGCACTTCCTTTTTCAGGAAAGGTTATTTCCAGTGTTTCAAACCCTCGAAAATGCTGGAAAACGATTTTTTCAATCCTCATGTATACCTGTCTTGCAATGTTTATTCAATATCAGCTTTGTAAGGCGTACGCGCTACGATAGATCGCCCCAGGGTTATTTCATCCGCGTATTGTAGTTCTCCGCCGAAAGCTACTCCACGGGCAATGGTGCTGACCTGAACGGGAAGATCTTTGAGTTGTTTGGAAATATAATAAATGGTAGTCTCCCCTTCGATAGTAGGGCTCACCGCCATGATAATTTCCTCGATTTTTTCTTCTTTAATGCGATGGATCAGGGAGTCGATGTTGAGATCCGCCGGTCCGATCCCTTCTATTGGCGAAATAACGCCGCCTAATAAATGGTATAAACCATTGTACTGACCAGTTTCTTCGATAGCCATAATATCACGTATGGTTTCAACCACGCATAGTACCCCTCTATTTCGCTTATTATTGGCGCAAATACTGCAAACCGCCCCGTCGGCTATATTGAAACATTGCTTACACCGTTTAATTCCCTTTCTCATTTTAGTGATCGCATCCGCTAATTGGAGGGATTCCTCCGAATCCTGATCAAGCAAATGTAGTACTAACCTCACCGCACTTTTCCTGCCGATACCTGGCAAACGGCTAAAGGCGTTGACGGCATCCTCCAATAACTGTGATGAATATTTCATTGGACGAAATTAGCTAAAAATTCATTTCATTTCTCAAATCGATAGTATCTTCGGGCAAAATTATTTTCATTGTACTAAATAATTGTAGTTTTGTTATTAACAGTTTGCGTAACAAAAAAGGTTGTTTTTTGTTATCGTAATACATACACGAACAATACTTGTTATCCTTAGCAAGGAATTATAAGATCGTAACTATTTTACAAAAAAATTTTAATTAGCAATGGCAGAAATAATTCGCATGCCCCGTATGAGTGACACTATGGAAGAGGGTAACATAGTTGGATGGCTAGTGGAAGAAGGTGCTGAGGTGGAAGCAGGAGAAACCCTCGCTGAAATAGAAACGGATAAGGCAACCATGGACTTTGATAGTCCTTCTGATGGTGTTCTTCTTCACATCTCGGTAAAAGAAGGCGCTGTGCCCATTGGAGATGTCATAGCCGTTATTGGTGAAGAAGGTGAAGATTGGGAAAGTCAACTTAAAGAGGTTAAAGCAGAAGCCGCGGATCAAAAAGACGTGCAAGCGGAAACCGCTGATGATCAAAAGGAAGAAACGGTCGCTAGCGAAACCACCGCTGAAGTTACTGCTGCTACAGATTCAGATAGAGTAAAAGCCTCCCCGCTTGCTAAGAGTATGGCCAAGGATGCAGGAGTAAATTTAAGCCAGATCGCCGGAAGCGGAGATCACGGCAGAATTGTGAAACGCGATATCGAAGCTTTCCTGGCAGGGAATGGCTCTAAGGTCAAAAAGGAAGAACCACAAGTCACTACCATACCAGCCCAAAAGCCTGCCAAAGAAGAAAAAAAGGAAGAACAACCGGAATTGCCTCAGGTACCTCAATTTTTCGGTGGAACGGGAGAAGCGAATTACGAAGATGTACGACTCAGCCAAATGCGTAAGATCATTGCGCGCCGGTTGGCGGAAAGTAAATACAATGCCCCTCATTTCTACCTGACCATTGAAATTAATATGGATAAGGCGGTGCAAATGCGTAAACGGGTTAATGAAGTCGCTCCTACTAAAATTTCCTTTAATGACTTTGTCATCAAAGCTGCAGCTGCCGCGCTTAGAAAACATCCTGATGTCAATTCGTCTTGGATGGGCGAAAGTATTCGCCTGAATAAAGACGTCAACATCGGCGTTGCGGTGGCTATTGACGAAGGGCTAATGGTGCCGGTAGTTCGTTATGCTGATATGAAAACGCTATCCCAGATCAATGTGGAAGTGAAAGCATTGGCAGGAAAAGCGAAATCCCGCAAATTGTCTCAGGAAGAAATGCAAGGAAATACCTTCACCATATCTAATCTTGGTATGTTTGGTATCGAGGAATTTACCGCCATTATTAATCCACCCGATTCTTGTATTTTGGCCGTAGGAGCTATTCAGCAAAAACCAGTAGTGGTGGACGGTGAGATAAAAGTAGGCAATAGAATGAAAGTCACCCTTTCTTGTGATCACAGGGTTGTCGATGGGGCTAAAGGTGCTAATTTCTTACAAACCTTCCAGGAAATTCTGGAAGACCCCGTTCGTTTATTGGTATAAATATGCCGCTTGTAGTTATCTGATAATCTCGCCAGACGAGTCCATTTCAACTGCTCTTATATTTTGGCCTGAGCGTTTTTGCTTTTGATGAACACGCTCAGGCAACTTTTTTTGACCACCTGATACTACTTTGTCATCTTAAAACAAATGAAATTTTTGAATTGATCCCTTTGGCATACAATTGTTTATTACGGTGATTTGATTATCAAATTGGACTTTTGACATATCATTCCAAGTGTTTAATAATCAATTGAACAAGGCACTTCCGGCTAAAAAAAAATTGGTGCCGGCTATCGCTGACACCAATGACTTAAACTTTCTGATATGTAGTATAGCGTGAAAAATTATTTCCCCGATCCTAGTCTAATTTCTGATTTAGACGAATTTTTTTCTGCCGAGATCATAGGTGCTTCAATATCATTACCGAGACTTTGGGCGTTTTCTGCGAAATCGCAACCGTTGATAACCGGTGCGCATACCCCACTGCCTGTTTGGTAATTATAAACGCTGCTGCCTTTGATATAGGAAACATTTCCTGAGAAGTTGCAGTCAACGATCATTGGCTTAGTTTCACCATTTTCAGCCTGATTGTGGATGCCTGCACCATAGCTGGCTTCATTATTTAGGAAAGTACACCCTTGAATGAGGGTATTACAGATACCGTTAGTGCCATCATTGTAAATGGCGCCGCCTTCCAGATCTGCTTTATTGAAGGCGAAAGAACAATTGATGATCGAAGCACTGGTTTCGCCATTAGCAGCATAATTATAGATGGCTGCACCATCGCGGCCAAAATTACCTCTGAAAGTGCAATTCTTAATAGTTGGATTGGAAGCGCCATTACTTCCGTTGTTGAAAATTCCGCCACCTGCACGTCTGACATCTCCTTTTTCTCCCGTACCGTCGGAGTATCCATTTACAATGGTAAATCCGTCTAGTACAGTTTTATTATTGGCTCCTTCAAAATACACAACGGTGTAAGAATTATCTTCAGGGTTGTTAGGATCACCTATTTCACCACTTAAGATCGTGTAGTTAGAAGGCCAGTTTCTCATTTCTAGGTTGGTTTCATCGCCGGCAAATCCTCCGTATAGTTGAACTCCTTTGGGAATTCTGAACGAGGCGTCACGGTCACCATCGTATGACGGTAAGTACGTACCTTGGGCTACCCAAACCTGATTACCAGGCTTAGAAAAGTCTAAAGCTTTCTGTAGATCACCTGCGGCATCTTCCCAGCTAGAACCATTTCCAGTAGCACCTGACTTTACATAAATTATTTGCCCTCTGATTTCTAAAAAGGAACAAATAACAATAAATAGTAATAATATCTTTTTCACGCTAACAAATTTTCGAAGTTGGTAATAATTTTTCTTTACACATGGAGGCTGTGAAAAAGTAGATCTAATCTTAATCTTAAATCGGAGATTAGCTTTAATCACAGCAAAAATTGTCAAACGAAAGCTGTGATTCAGTCAAAGGGGTGGGAACCCTTCGCAAAGATATGTACAACGGTTTTTCTCAAATGGTTTTAAGGGAAATGGGAAAATTGATTTTGTGAGACAGCGTGTTACATTGGATTGTCGGACGTGTATTATTGGGAGTAATACATTCCTTGTATGTGACAAAGATAGATATTTTTACAATACGTACAAATATAAATATGATTTTTTTTGAAATATCTTTTTTAAAATTTGTAAGTTCTTGATTTGCAAGGGTGGTTATGATTTAGATGTTAATTTTTAAATGAAGGAAGGAACACTTCGCGAAGTTGGTTCGTTTAATCAAAGTAAGGCGAAAGGTTGGAAAAAATGTCTTAAATGAATATAAATTTAGTAATTTGCGAAATATTTCTACGAATATAAATCAAAATCTCTTGAAAATGCAGCAAGTTTACTTTAATAGGGTAAATCTTCTGTCTTTTTTTGGACTACGAACTATGGCTAAGCACATTTTAACAACGATAGTATTGGCGATCGTTTTAGTTGTCACTTTAAGGGGGCAGGACATCCATTACTCTCAGTTCCAAAACGCACCTTTTACCATAAATCCTGCATTAACAGGTATTTTCAAAGGGGATGTACGCTTCATGACGAACTATCGAAGCCAATGGGAATCCGTGCCAGTAAGTTACAGGACGGTGACCCTGGCCGCTGATATGCAATTTATCGAAGAGTACTATAAGGAAGGTTTCTTTTCGGGAGGTATCGCTTTTAACTATGATTATGCGGGTGATTCCAGATTTAATTGGACGAATCTGGGGCTCTCCGGTTCTTATACCAAAAAATTAAACCGATTTGTTTATGCTTCGATAGGGCTGCAAGCTAGTGTAAATCAAAGTGCTTTCAATGTCGATAATCTTTCTTTCGATGTACAGTATAATTCTGATCGCGGAGTATATGATCCTTCGCTGCCTATCAGTGAGAATTTCAATAATACCTCTAATGCTTTTGTTGACTTTGGGACTGGTATAAACCTTAGGTTTCAGGGGCATGACAATAGTGCATTAGTAGATCGTTTGGAAAAACGGTCTAAGTTGGATGTTGGTGTAGGTTTTGCCCATATTTTTGGTCCGGATATGAGTTTTACGGATGGAATGAGTCTTCCTATATCGATGAGAGTAAGCCCATATTTATTCGCAACTATTCAGCTTTCAAAGAATATTGACCTGATCGCTAATGGTCTTGCACAGTTTCAAAATCCCTATAACGAATATGTTGGAATGCTTGGCGGCAAGGTTCATGTAAGTAGAAAATTGGGAAATCAACTGGCGGTGCAGTTAGGGTTGGGTTATAGATTTAATGAGCAATTTCAATTTGGTGATGCCTATATTCCGCAATTATTGGTAAATTATAATAACTGGCGCGTGGGTCTTAGCTATGATATTAACGTTTCCGATTTTGAAGTTGCATCGGAAGGGCGCGGCGGTCCAGAGCTATCATTGAGGTACTTAATTGTAAAAGTCAAGCCACTACAAAACTTCAAGGCTTGTCCAATCATGTAAAAGCAGCTATTCTACATACCCCTAATTTATATTTTCATAATCCTAAATTTTATCCAACAAATTTATTTACCATGGATAAGCTGATATTTCTGTTTATTATAGTTGCTTTTGCAACGATTTCTTTACAGGCCCAGAATCCAAAACTGGAGCAATTTCTTTCTAAAGCGGATGAATCCTATGAAAAAGGGGATTTTTACAGTGCTCTTGTATATTATGAATTGTGTCTGGAATATAATGAAGATCAACCGGAAGTACGTAAAAGGCTGGCTGAGACCGCTCTTTATTTCAAAGCCTATCCGATCGCCGAGAAAGCCTTCCGCAGTATTGCCAGAAAAGACCCTGATAATAAGGTAGCAAAATTTTGGCTGGGTCATGCTTTACAGCATCAGGGCAAATATGAGGAAGCAAAAGCCTGGTACGAAAAATACCTGGATACGAACGATGAGGAAAATGCAGCATTGGCGGATGATGCTTACAAAAGAATTGAAGATTGTAATTTCGCAATGGCTGCCATTACCGAACCTAAAGATGTCGACATCCGACAGTTAGATACTACCATCAATACCCCTGATGCCGAGTTCAATCCTTTTCCGCTGGGCGATACTTTATATTATTCTTCATTGCAAAATGTGTATGAAGATGACGAACACTTTCCACCAAGAAAATTCGCCAATATTTATTTTTCAATCGACGAAGGTGTTGGGATACCTTTGCCGGGTAACGTGAACCTGCAAGGTAAGCATGTATCCAAT
>CAZHNG010000013.1:22424-38310 GCA_964533785.1 uncultured Saprospiraceae bacterium
TTGTCGGACGATAAAAGTTCTGATCAAACTCACTGTTGAAGATCGCGTGTTTTTTACCCTTTGTGATTATGTTACCGACGATTCTATCCGTTGCGATTTATATTCCATGGATCGGCTGGGTTACAATCAATGGAGTCAAATGGAACCTTTAACCATAAATGAACCTGGTTTTACTACCACCCATCCGACTATTGGCTACGACCAGGAAACCGGTCAGGAAATTTTATTTTTCGTTTCCGACCGTAACGGAGGAAAAGGGAAACTAGATATTTGGGCTTCTTACATAGATGAAAACGGCAGTTTAAGTACACCGTTTAATGTGGAGCAATTGAATACCGAATGGGATGAGATCACACCTTTCTTTCATAGTCCTTCACAAAGATTATATTTTAGTTCAAAAGGTTATGAAAGCTTTGGCGGTTATGATATTTACAATGCACAAAATATCAATGGAGAATGGTCTTTGCCTTACAATATGGGAAGTCCAGTCAACTCTAGTTATGATGA
Organism: uncultured Saprospiraceae bacterium; assembly: GCA_964533785.1. GTDB lineage: Bacteria > Bacteroidota > Bacteroidia > Chitinophagales > Saprospiraceae > JANQRV01. Next base: position 22,932 of record CAZHNG010000013.1, read on the forward strand.
TATTTATTATCTGAGATCAGATTGTTCAGGTTCCTATTTTGCCTCTAATCGCTGGGGGAGTACCTTTTTGGAAGAAGCAAAGGAAACCTGTTGCTACGACCTGTATGCTGTCGACTTGGTGCCGGATGTGGATTTGAATATCCTGGCATTGGATTGCTACGATAATATGGATTTAGAAGGCGTTAAAATAGAAGTATATGTAGATAATGGCGGGGAGGAATTCCTGAAAGAAACGGTATTAAATCCTTCCGGGAATGATTTCAAACTGCGTTTGCAAAGGTGTGAGAAGTACGTCATAAAGGCTTCAAAGCCGAATTATAATGTTGCTACTTTAGATATCGATCTTTCCGAGTATTCCAGTGAATTCGGGCAAAACATACCAACCGAATTCGATTACCCGACCGAGATTAATAAAGAATTATGCTTAGAAAGACTAGAAGTCGAATTGGTCATCAAACCTTGTGATGCGGAAAATCCTTCCGTAGCTATGACCAACGTACATGCAACCTTTAGCCAACTGGATATCCTCAATGGTACCGCTGAAATCATCGCTGAAGAAAAAAACAGTACGCAGGAAGAGATAATTTTCCAGGCTTTCGTAGGGGAAACCTATGAACTTAAGTTAGAAAAATTAGGATATAAAGCCCGTATCGATACTTTAACCATTACTCAACAACAATACGAGATTTATGGTAGACGGATCACCATTGAAGCTTGTTTGGAAAAGGATGTGATCGAGGAATTCTTACCACTAAGCCTTTACTTCGACAATGCTATCCCTGGGCCACATCCCCAAACTGTCACCGACAGAATATACGAGGATCTCTACCAATTGTACTATGGCCGGAAAGATGAGTTTATAGAGAACTTTACGGAAGGGATGTCGGAAAGTGAGAAATTTAGAACGAGCCAGGGCTTCGAACTATTCTTCGATCGTGAGGTACGAGAAGATGGACGGGAACGCTTCATTGTTTTCTGTGAAACCCTTCTGACTTTTCTGGAACAAGGCAATCCTTTTGCTATGAGTATTACCGGCTTTGCCAGTCCTCGCGGACCATCGGAATACAATTTACTGTTAAGTATGCGTAGGGTGGATAGCATCGTAAACTTTATGGAGAACTTTAAGAATGGAGCCTTTTTACCTTTCTTACAATCGGGGCAACTATATATTGATAGTCAGTATTTTGGAGAGAGTACTGCCGCCAGTGAGATCAGCTCCGACCTTGAGGACAGAAAAAACTCCATCTTTAGCGTAGTTGCCTCCGTAGAGAGGAGAGTTGAAATCAAGCGATTGCCTGGTGAGGACGTAAATTACGATAGTACCAGAAGAGATTAATAAACATAATCCTATTGAACATAAAACTTTAGTTGTGAAAAATAGACTAATACTATACCCTAGCTTTTTCTTGCTGAGTTTTCTTGGGATGTTGTTCTTTCCCGGGGAAGCCAGCGCGTCGCACATCGTAGGAGGAGAAATTGGATACCGTTTTATTAGTATTGGGCGTTACGAGATTACGCTCGACCTGTATAAAAGTTGCGAACCGGGTGAGGAGGGATTTGACGATCCAGGGTACATAGCCATCTACGACGGGGCCGGTAAATTAATCACTTCTTTACCCGTAAATGCCTTAGCAGTTGATACCATTCCCATGTTGGAAGAAGATGAATGTTTTACTGCTCCCGAGGGAATATGTGTACAGCATGTAACCTATAAGACCCAGGTAATTTTGGGAAAAGATCCGGCGGAAGGATATTACCGTATTGCTTACCAACGTTGTTGCAGAGGAGAAGAGTTGGCCAATATTGAAGATCCTGGTAATACGGGTGCTGTTTATGAGATTTTACTAACAAAAAAGTCCATTGATCGCTGTAATAGTAGTGCTGTTTTTAGAGAATGGCCTCCGATAGCAGCTTGTATCAACCAGGAGTTTAGTTTTGATCACTCCGCAACGGATATTAATGACCATAAGTATGATTCTTTAGTTTATAAGTTATGTACACCAATAGCAGGAGGAAGCAACGCTCAAAATCCAATGCCTATCCCACCGGATAGTCCGCCGCCTTTTGAAGATGTGAAGTGGTTGTCTCCGGATTTTTCGGCTGCTAACCCATTCGGTAGTCCTTTTAACAATTTGTCCATTCACCCGCGAACGGGAATATTAAGCGGAACCCCAACGACCGAAGGCCAATACGTAATCGGCGTGTGCGTTGAAGAATACGATAGAGAAACCAAGGAATTACTGTCAATCACCCGCAGGGATTTTCAACTGAATATTGAAAAATGTGAGCAGGCACTGACTTTGGAAGTTACCGAAGGAGAGTGTGCGCCCAATCTGAAGACCTATTCCGTTGAAGTTACGACAGATGGCGAGCTGACGACTAACGCCGGAACGATCGAACCTCTCGGAGCAAATAAATACCGCGTTTCGGGGATAGCCGTAAATCGTTCCGCTTTGATACGTGCCAGAAACCCTGAAACAGGCTGTACCCTCGAAGTAAATACCATACCGGTAGGTTGTGACTGTGAAGATGAAAATATTGCTCCGCCGTTGAGTGGTGGTGATAAATCTTATTGTGATGGCCAGGCGGTACCTATGCTCACGGCATCTGTTCCTGACGGTCAAACCGTTGACTGGTATGATGCGGAAGAAGGCGGCTTGTTGATGGCCAGCGGACAAGTATTTCAGCCGATGGGTCCCGGTACCTTTTATATTGTAGCCAGGGATACTATTAGTAGTTGTACCAGTTCCCCGCGTGTTCCGGTCACGCTGACGCTTAATCCGCTTCCATCATTTGTAAACAATACTTCAAGCATAGTCTGTGCGAATGATTTGAGCAGTTACGAGGTGACGTTCACCACTGATGCGGATATGATCAACGCAAGCGCAGGTACGCTCGTTAACAATGACGGTGGAAGTTATACTATTACCGGCATACCGGTCGGCATTGATGTGACCATCTTTATGGTTAATTCCTCAACGGGATGTTTTAGAGAAGAATTGGTCAATGCGCCCGAATGTAGTTGTGAAAATATAGTCGTTGAAGCTCCGGTGAGCGGAGATGATCAAAGAATATGTGAAGGGGATCCCATCCCGGCACTTACCGTAATGGTCCCGGCAGGGATAACGGTAGACTGGTATGACGCTCCGGAAGGTGGCAGTCTTCTTGCAAGCAACAGTGCTTCTATTGTTCCTGATGGCGCAGGTACTTTTTATGCTGAGGCCAGACACGAAATAAATCAATGTACGAGTGCCGTACGTACCTCCGTAACTTTAGTAGTGGATGAGCTACCAACCTATGATTTGCTCAGTGGCGGTGGAGTTTGTGCGGAGGATTCACCAACCTATTCCGTTGATTTTTCGACGGATGCAGATGCCATTAATATATCAGCGGGAAATTTAACGGATAATGGTAATGGCAATTACAACGTCGCGGGTATTGGTTTAGATACCGATCTGCAAATTACACTTGTGGATGATGAAAGTGGTTGTGAACGAATAGAGGAAATTACGGCACCGGACTGCCCGGTTTGTCCGGAGGGTGGGCTAACGCCTCCCGTTAGTGGTGGTGATGCCATTATCTGTACAGGAGAACTTTTTCCGGCCTTGACAGCTATGGCGGAAGGTGGATTATTGGTCGACTGGTACGACGCACCGGTACAAGGAAACCTCCTAGCGGAAGGTACCAATACTTTTACCCCGGCGAGTCCGGGAGTATATTACGCAGAAGCCCGGGATCCGGAAATTGATTGTACCAGCGAAAGCCGCACTTCCGTTCGTTTGATCGTCAATGAGTTGCCAACCTACGAACTCGTTGCTGATGGAGTTGTTTGTGCGGCCGATAGTGAAACTTACCAGGTATCCTTTACAACAAATGCAGATGTAGTTAATGTCAGTAGCGGTAATCTCACCAATGAAGGGATGAATTACACCGTTACCGGTATTGCAAATGGTACTGAGCTGGTGATAAACCTGGTGGATAACGCTACTGAATGTGAAAGAGAAGAAATTATTACGGCGCCTGATTGTCCGGTTTGTCCGGATGGAGGTCTTACTCCACCCGTGAGCGGAGGAGATCAGGTTATTTGTGAAGGCGAGGATTTACCAACCCTTAGTGCTTCAGTTCAGGAAGGGTTCGCAGTTGATTGGTACGATGCGCCGGATGACGGTAATTTGTTGGCCGAAGGCACTGAAAATTTTACTCCTCCGACGGCAGGCGTCTATTATGCAGAAGCAAGAGATCCTGCATTGGGATGTAAAAGTGAAAGCCGTACTCCGGTTGAGTTGACTGTTAATGAACGTCCAAGTTATAGTTTAAGCGGTGATGGAGCTGTATGTGCTGATGATAAAGAGACCTATACTGTGACCTTCACAACGGATGCGGAGGAGGTTAATATTAATAGTGGTAGTTTGACTAGTGAGGGAATGGAATATACTGTAATGAATATTCCAATCGGGACAGCTTTAGTGATCACCTTGATTAATACTTCCACAAGTTGTGAAAGAGAAGAAACGGTAGCCGCACCGGATTGCCCAACCTGCGAAAATATTGTAGTGGCACCCCCAGTTAGCGGAGGAGATAAAAATATTTGTGAAGGCGAAGAATTACCGATCCTGGAAGTAGACGTTGTGATCGGACAAACGGCCGACTGGTATGACGTACCGGAAGGAGGAACGCCTCTGGCCGTTGGTACAACTACTTTCAATCCGCCTGGCGGTGGTGTTTTTTATGCCGAGGCCAGAGATTTAGAAACGGATTGCACCAGCAGCGAGAGAACGCCCGTCGTGCTAAGTGTCAATAGCCTTCCTGCCTTTGAAATCGTTGGGGATGGTACTGAATGCGCACCCGATATGCAGAGCTACAGTGTACAATTTACAACGGATGCTGAATCTATCGATATCAACGCAGGGGAGCTTTCAGAAGATACCGATGGTATTTACACGGTGAGTAATATAGGGCTAGAAGTAGATCTTATGATTACCTTGACTTTCAATTCCACCGGTTGTGATCGGGAGGAGACTATAACAGCACCGGATTGTTCTTGTCCGGATGGCATGGTCAGTCCGCCGGTAAGTGGCGGCGATGCAACGATCTGTGAAGGAGAATCTATTCCTGCATTGACGGCAACGGTTGAAGACGGGGTCACCGTAGATTGGTATGAGGAAGCTCAAGGAGGAACTCCTGTCCTTGAAGGGGCTACAAGCTTTACACCTAATGTTGCGGGGACTTACTATGCCGAGGCAAGAGACCTTATGAGCAATTGTACCAGCTCAACGAGAACTGCGGTTCAGCTGGTAGTTAACGAATTGCCTTCTTACGAGCTAGACGGTGATGGACCAGTATGTGCGGATGACCGGATTAGCTATGCGGTGCGATTTAGTACCAACGCTGAAGAAGTAAATGTCAATACCGGCGAATTGGTGCGGGCTGGTAATACCAATAGCTATACCGTGAATAATATCAGTACCACAGAAAATCTGGAGATCGAACTCGTCAATACGCTCACTGGTTGCGAGCGTACGATCTCGATAACTGCACCGAGGTGTCCCTGTCCGGACGGCATGGTGAATGCCCCCGTAAGTGGAGGAGATTTTACCATTTGTGAAGGGGATAATATTCCGGTCTTAATGGTTACTGTAGCTGATGGCTTTACGGTGGATTGGTACGATGCTCCTCAAGGTGGTAACCGTCTGGCGCAGGCTTCAAATTCATATACACCATCTGGCGCCGGTACTTATTATGCGGAAGCGATTAGCGAAATGAGTCAGTGCCCTAGCACCACGCGTACTCCCGTAAGTTTGACGGTTAATGCTTTACCAAGTTATTTACCAGATAATAGTGGGCCGGTTTGTGAAACAGATCTGCAAACCTATTCGATCTCATTTACTACTGATGCTGATCAGGTGGAGATCAGTGCGGGTACCTTCGAAGCGAATGGAAACATGTACACCGTTAGCGGAGTAAATACACAAGAAAACCTGGTGATCACTTTAAAGAATAACAATACCGGATGTGAGCGAGAGGTTGCGATCGAGGCACCCGTATGCCCAACTTGTGAAGATGTTTCGATTCCAATGCCGGTAAGCGGTGGAGATCTCGAGGTTTGCGAGGGAGATCCGCTGCCTGCGTTGACGGTTTCGGTTGAAAGCGGCTTAGCAGTAGATTGGTATGATGCGCCGCAAGGCGGCAACCTTTTACTGAGTAATGCAAATAGCTACACGCCACCCGCTGCAGGCACCTACTATGCAGAAACCAGAAGTACGACGAATAATTGCACCAGCGAAAGGGTTCCCGTAACCATTTCCTTAATACCACTGCCAACCTTCGAACTTGTGAACGGAGAACCGTTCTGTAGTGAGGATGGCCAATCTTTTGGGTTTTCTTTCACTACTAACGGAACCGCGGTTGTAGTTTCAGCCGGAGAAGTTGTCAACAATGGCAATGGGAATTACACGGTAAGTAATATTACCGAAATGGAAACGGTAACCATTACCATTGAAGATAGTAGTACCGGGTGTAGCAATACGGCTACGGTTATGCCTCCAAATTGTCCTTGTATTGGTGTTACGATATTACCGCCCGCAGCCGTTGCTGATACCATTACAACCTGCGGAGAGGAAGTGCCGCCAGGATTGGAAGTGACGGTTAGCGAAGGTATGGTTGTCGATTGGTACGATGCACCGCAGGGAGGTAACCTGCTATTGTCCAATAGTACGATATTCACACCGGCAGAGCCCGGCACTTATTATGCCGAAGCCTCGAATGCTGATCGTACTTGTATGAGTATGCGGACTCCCGTAACCTGGTCCGTTAGACCACTCCCAGCGTTTACTGCATTGGGAGAGCCGGAATGTTCTACGGACCGGCAGTTTTACAATTTTGCGTTCTTAACAGATGCCGATCAGATCAACATTAATGCGGGCACCTTAGTGGAGGTCGCTCCGGGAGATTATACCATTGAAAATGTACCGGTCGGCACCCAATTGCAAATTGATCTATTGCTAGAAGCAGGAGGGTGCGAAAGAACTGAATTCATTGCTTCACCGGATTGTATTGTGGTTTGTGAAGAACCATACGTCTTTATACCTAATGCTTTTACCCCCAACGGCGATGGAAAAAACGACTTGTTCAGAGTAAGAGGTGAGGTCATTGAAGAAGTTTCTTTGATGGTCTACGGCCGCTGGGGAGAAGAAGTGTTTTTTACCAAAAATCCCGAAGAAGGCTGGGACGGTACCTACGAAGGAGAGGAACTGCCGAGCACGGTATATGGATTTTATCTGACTGTCAGATGTATCGGAGGATCTACTTATCGCAAACGTGGTAATGTGACCTTGATTCGATAATAGATTGGTCTAATATTAAGAGAACTTTAACTCATCGAAAGCCGGATTTCAAGAAGATTGAAATCCGGCTTTCTGTTTGGTTTTGCCAATAAGAGCAGGGAACATTTCGTTTAGCTAAGCGTTAAATTTCTTTTAAAAAAAGTAACTCGACCAGTTTTTAGTAGTCTAAAGGACAAACTTTATAAAGCCAATCAATTATTTAATTTATTAAACCTAGACGTATTATGAATAGGATTTTTTCACCCTTATTAGTTTTCTTTTTCGTGGGCTCAATTGCCCTTTTTACAGGTTGTAGCGAAGATGACCCCATAGTTGGGAACCCCATGCCTGATACTCCGCCTTCGGTAAGCTTGGAAGTAGGTGCGGGTCTGATTTCCAGTGATGCGAACATCTCCTTGGGAGAATCCATTACCATCAGGGTTAGTTTACTACAAGTAGATAATCCAATGGAGTCTTTTACTATTAAGGAGGACAATGTTAATATTCCAACCGGTCGCATGACGATCGATGGTGGTGCTGTTACGGTGCAAAACCCCTTTTTATTAGTGGGGGACGCAAAAAAGAGTGCGGTATATGACATTACGATCACAACGGATGCAGTGGCCGATGAATCGAGAACATACTCCATTACGGTGTCAGATGAGGCAAATCTAACGGATGAAGTACAGTTTTTGGTTACCGTAACCGGAACTCCATTAACGGAAATTACGGGAGCTTTGTTAAATGCAGGCGGGCCGGCCGGTCAGGGCGGACTCAATCTGTTCACGGGAGAAAGTACCGGTACGGTAGGTTCCGATCCAACTGCAGCGGATGCTCACATCAAGGATGAAGGTATTGACTTAGATAAAGCGCCGGCGGAAAATTGGAAACAGCAAATTTCATCCATTAATGGTTCAGAGATACGCGTACCCGGAAGCGGAAATGTAGAAAACTTCAATTACGATGATGTAACTACCCTTGAAGCTCTGATCGGGGCTTTCGAAGCAGCGGATGAATTGCCTGATAATGCGGATGGAGAAGATGTTAGCGAGATGGTTAATGTAGATGATTTATTCCTGGTGAAGAATGGTGATAATTACTGGTTGTTAAAAGTTACGGCGGTCAATCCTACGGTAGATGACAATAGTGATAGCATTGAGTTTTCGATTAAGCAATAGACTACTCTAAGAAAAACGTAATCCCATCAACGTTTTTTTGTGAAGGAATGGCCTTTGTGGTCATTCCTTTTATGTTTCATGAAATAATCGCTTAGTAATGATAAAACAATAAATCCATCATTTTGTGAGCGACTCTTTTGGCGCCAAGCTTCGTTGAGAAGCCTCGCTGATGCTTAGGCATCGCCTGCGTTTTTCGCCTTGCTTGACACCAAAATAGCCAGCTCAAAAAAGCGTATTTATTATTTCATCATTACTTATTTTCGAAGGAAAACCTATTTTTGCGGTCAATAGTAAATATGAAAAAACAAAGAATGGGAAAGAGGTTACTATTAATTTGGCTGTTGTGTTTTGGGTATTCTACTTTTTACGCTCAATGTGAGTACGTTGTGAATGGAGTAGATTCTTTTGACAGTACCTACAATGTAATAATGCCGTCTATCAGCACTGGTTTGTTGATTCCATCCAACTTTGAAACGGTCGACGGCATCAAAATAGTGGAAGAAAGTAAAGTGGTTTTCGCATTTTCTGAGGATGATAAAAGTGAGGTCATATCCCTCTTTATGATCATTGGAGCCTTAGAGCGAGAGTATTTGTCCATTGATCCGGGTGAAAACGTACTACTAGCTTTTGCTGATAGTACTGTTGTCGGACTTATGAATTATCCCAATAAGGGAAATTTTGATAAGTCGACCAACATGCGTATTTATCAACATACTACGGTGTTGCCTTTTGATATTTATTACAAGTTCCTGCGGTCTGATCTGGTCGGTATCCGTATTCGGTATAAGAATAAAAAAAGAGATATCGTTATTTCTCCTGAACAAAGTGAAAAGATCAAAAAATACTTGATGTGTTTGGGAGAGGCTATCGGGCTTTATCCGCTTGCCCCCTGATTAAAACACAATCCCTTCTGTGTTAAGTATACTGATTTGAATACGATCTCCAAAATCTTCTCTGTATTGATTGATCAATACCTTTAATTTTTCGGAAGGTGTATTTTGCCTGAGAGCAAAAGTAAGTAATTGGTCTTCGGGTTGATCAGGTATTGTTAAATCGTTTTGGTCTACCGTAAAATGGCCATAATAACCGCTTTTTAATTGTAGTGGAGTTTCCTGGTTATTTAATTGCTCATAGAACTGATCCGCGATGAACTGATCTTCCTGGTCAGCATAATGGATAAAGCCCCACAAAGTTCTATCAGGAATACGCAACAAGGTTTTGTTATTGATTTGAATGCCTTTAGAGGAAAGGAGTGTCATCTTGTAGCTTTCTTCATCCGCCACCAATTGGCCGTTATTAAAAATGGTGTTCTTTAAATCAATCGTCAAATTGTAAAACCCATCTTTTACCTTGGAAACATCTACGAGCGCAGAGGCTGGTGCTTTTCCTTCAATGCAAACCTCAGGGGAAACAATTCGATCGATGGACAAACTGATACTTTGACCTTGAACGATAGTATTGGTAGCAATCGTAGCGTTTAAACAGTCCTCTTCCTGAATAGAAGTGATCTTAAAATTAAAAGCCCTGTTGGCCGGAGAAAACTCCTCCCGCATCTCAATCTGGAATTCTTTTTCAATATCCGCAATAACGATTGGCTCATCATTTAGTCCTAATTTGCAGGAGTTCAATGCCGTTAGAAGTGATACTGTCGTAAAAAAGATGAACTGTCTGCCCATTTTATTTTTTTTCACCTATTAGACCTTGATATTTTGTACAATCAAACTCTTAGTTGAAACGGTATTTCCTGGAAAATGCTGCTTTTAAACTTTAAAAATTGCAGAGGAATGAAACAAAGATTTTATTGAACAAATAAGCGTAATATTTGCTCTTATAGAGGGATGTAAAATAAGGATCATAAACCAAAATTTAAAGTATATATTTAAAAGGAAGGGCTATATTTGCAGACTATGAAGAATATTAGAAACTTTTGTGTGATTGCCCATATTGATCATGGGAAAAGTACGCTTTCGGATCGGCTCCTTGAATTTACAAGAACGATCTCCGAGCGGGAAATGCAGAACCAGGCGTTGGATGATATGGATCTCGAAAGAGAAAGAGGGATTACTATAAAAAGCCACGCCATTCAAATGTACTATTCGCATACGGATGGTGTTACCTATACCTTTAATTTAATCGATACGCCGGGACACGTAGATTTCTCCTACGAGGTATCGCGTTCTATTGCTGCCTGTGAAGGTGCTCTACTATTGGTGGATGCTTCCCAAGGCATACAGGCACAAACCATTTCTAACCTATATCTGGCTATTGAACACGATCTGGAGATTATCCCCATCCTCAATAAGGTAGATATGGAAAGTGCAATGATAGAGGAAGTTTCCGATCAGATCATCGATCTAATTGGGTGCAGTCAGGAGGAAATTGTTCTGGCGAGCGGAAAGACGGGGCAAGGAGTAGAAGAGATCATGACTGCCATCGTAGACCGCATACCCGCACCAAAAGGTGACCCTAAAGCACCACTCCAGGCGCTAATCTTCGATTCCGTTTTTAACTCCTTTCGGGGCGTTATTGCATACTTCCGGATCTTAAACGGCACTTTGAAAAAAGGAGAAACGGTGCGGTTTGTAAATACCGGAAAAGAATACGATGCCGATGAGATCGGTATTTTGCAGCTGAATCAGGTGCCAAAAGACAAACTAGAGGCGGGTAATGTAGGTTACATCATAACCGGAATAAAAAATTCTAAGGAGATAAAAGTAGGGGATACCATTACTACTGTAGAAAACCCTTGTGATAAAGCCATCCAGGGTTTTGAGGACGTTAAGCCCATGGTATTTGCCGGTATTTTCCCTATCGATAATGACGATTATGAGGATTTGCGCGACAGCCTTGAGAAACTTCAATTGAATGATGCCTCTTTGGTCTATGAGCCGGAAACTTCCGCCGCCTTAGGGTTTGGGTTTCGTTGTGGTTTCCTGGGAATGTTACACCTGGAGATCATTCAGGAAAGGCTGGCCAGAGAATTTAATCAGGATGTGATCACGACGATACCTAACGTATCCTATTTTGCTTACACTAAAAAAGGAGAAAAATTAACCGTTAGGACACCAACCGATCTTCCTGAACCTACCCACCTGGATAAAGTAGAAGAGCCCTATATTTTAGCGCAGATCATTACGAAACCAGACTATATTGGTGCAATCATGACCTTGTGTATGGAAAAACGGGGAATCATGACTAAGCAAACCTACCTGACCCAGGAGCGGGTAGAGTTGACTTTTGAGTTACCATTAGCTGAAATTGTATTCGATTTTTATGACCGGTTAAAATCAATTTCCCGGGGCTATGCTTCTTTTGATTATACTCCTACTGATTATCGTGCTTCTGATCTAGTAAAGTTAGATATTAAATTGAATAGCGAACCAGTAGATGCCCTTTCTGCTTTGGTACACCGGGAAAAAGCCGAAGCCTTCGGCCGGAAAATCTGCAAAAAGCTAAAAGAGCTGCTGCCCAGACAACAGTTTATGATCGCCATCCAGGCTGCTGTTGGCGCTAAAATTATCGCCCGCGAAACCATCTCTGCTTTACGTAAAGATGTTACAGCTAAATGTTACGGTGGTGATATTACCCGTAAGCGTAAGCTTCTGGAGAAGCAGAAAAAAGGAAAGAAAAAGATGCGCCAGGTCGGTAACGTGGAAGTCCCGCAGAAAGCCTTTCTGGATGTCCTTAAATTGGATTAGATCATTCCGCGATCAATTCCTTCGCTGCCCGTTTTTTCTTTCGTCCTTCGTTCAATTTAAAAGAAAAGCCTTCTTCCATGAATTTTTCGTATTTCTTACGGTCAAATTTATAAAGCTTGGCAGGGCGATGGGCCACTCCTTCTTGTAATTCTTCAAGATCGATGAGCAAGTCCATGGAGAGTATTTTTTTGCGAAAGTTGCGTTTATCCAACTCCGTTTGATAAATGGCTTCATAAAGATGTTGAAGTTTCGTTAGGGTGAATTTAGGTGGGAGTAACTCAAAACCAATTGGTTGAATCCTGGCTAATCGTTGTAATCGTTCAAAACAGGTTTGCAGGATCTCGTCGTGGTCAAAGGCTAGGTCTTTAGCTTTAGAGACGGAATGCCATTTTGCTTGTGCGGCGACGGTAGCCGAAGGGCTCAATTTGTAATTACTAATTTTAACCAGGGAAAAATAGGCTACTGTAATGACCCTTCCCGCCGGATGGCGGTTTACTGCACCAAAGGTCTTTACTTGTTCCAGAAAGACGTTTTTAACTCCGGTAAGTTCTTCCAACACTCTGATGGCGGCTTTGTCCAGGTCTTCATCTGCTTTGACAAAATAACCCGGAAGTGCCCAGTGATCGACAAAAGGCTCCTCTCCTCTTTTTATGAGCAGTACTTTGATATCGGCATCATCAAATCCAAAAATAACATTATCAACCGTAAAGGCTGATTTAAAGTAAGTCTGTAATTCTATCATGTGTAATCGGCTAAAAGCGGTTTGAAAGTCGTCCGGCTAATATATTGGTTTTCAAATTTTTTATGAAAACTAGGTATGATTATTTTATTTTTTATTGAAGGTTTAGCCGGAAAAAGTTTTTTATTACTTGAAGCAAACCACTCTTTAATTATTGATTCGGCTACTTACTTCCCATCATTGCCCATCATTTCCCTTCTTTTCCCATCGAGCAAAGCGCTGTCAATCTAATTTTATCCTGCTAAAACAAACTTGCTGTTAGGCAAGCATTTTTTAATGCTTTTTACAGGAAAATGATTTGGAGATCTATACCTTTTGTAAGACTGCTTTTTCCCTATTTGCTCGGAGATGTGGTTATGATATTATTTGAATGGCAAATTGTCAGCAAAATATTTTTGACCTGTTTCGGGTTGCTTATTCTTCTTTTGGTGCTCGTTCATCGTTTGAAGATCGCTTACAGCTACCGTTGGTCTTTTGGTGTGCTGTTGTGCTTTATTATTGGCATCACAGGCATGCTGAACGCCTATTTTTACTATGAATTGAACTGGACAAACCATTATTCCCACCATTTGACTGATGAAAATTGTATGGTCGGGACAGTAAAGACAGTAAGGCCCGGAAGCAAGTATCTTAGCCTGTCGTTGGAAGTGAAAAAAATCGACCGGCATCGATCTACGGTATCCGGTAATTTATTGGTTTACCTGCCGGTTGATACGCTCCATAAAAAAATAACGGTCGGGAGTGAATTGGTGATGACCGCAAAAGTTTTACCTATTGCCGCTCCGAAAAACCCGCAAGCATTTGACTTCAGTCGGTACATGCATACGCAGAATGTGCATTACCAGGCATTTTTGAAGCCGGGTAATTGGCAAGTTACCGCCGGCGTGAAAACTAAAAAATTAAAACGTGTGGCAAGGGAGATACAGGGATGTTTACTAAATGTTTTGCAACGACACTTGCGTCAGGAAGATCTTTATGCCATTGCAGCGGCACTCGTACTGGGTGATAAGGCTGCGATTGATGAAGAACTCCGTTCGGCGTATGCCAATACAGGAGCTATGCACGTACTGGCGGTGTCAGGTCTGCACGTGGGGCTGTTGTATATGGGATTGGGTTTTCTGTTGAAAAACGTTTCGAAAAATTCAGTGATCGGCAGTTTTTTCAAAGCACTTATTCCTCTTGTCGTGATTTGGGCATTTGCTTTTATTTCAGGAGCATCGGCCTCAGTGTTAAGGGCGGCCACCATGTTTTCCTTTTTTGTTGTTGCAAAAGCGATCAAAAGAGATGGTAATGTATACAACATCCTGGCGGCGTCTGCATTTTGTCTGCTCTTAATTAACCCTTATGCCATAATGGATGTCGGCTTTCAGTTGTCCTACCTGGCGTTACTGGGAATTATTTTTTTTCAAAGAAAGATTTACCGGTTCATCTTTCTAAAGAATAAATGGGGGGATCACATTTGGAAATTGATCAGTGTAGGCATTGCTGCTCAGCTTACCACTTTTCCGTTGACCATTTTTTATTTTCATCAATTCCCGCTCTACTTCTGGTTGTCGGGGGTTATTGTCGTTCCCGCTGCCGCTCTGATACTAAGTTTGGGTATGTTGCTTTTCCTGGTTAATTGTATTCCAATAGCCGGTCTGATCGTCGGTAAGGCTTTAACGATGGTGATTTGGGGCGTTAATTCCTTGATCTTCGGTATTTCTCAATTACCGCAAAGTACCATTGGAGGTATATGGATAGATGTTTGGCAATTGGCATTGCTGTATTTTTCCTTGGTTTGTTTGATGGTTTTTACGGCTTGTAAACGGAAGTTATACGTCTGGTTAGGCTTGGCCGGACTCCTGTTAGTTGGAGGTTATAATGTTTGGACACATTACCAGTCAGAAATACAACAGGAAATCGTCGTTTATCACCGTCCCGGAGGATCGCTTGTCGAATGTTTTCATGGCAAAATGGTTTATAGTTTCTCTAGCCCGGCCGTTTCCAACAAAGAGCTGGCGTATGTGAACCAAAATTACCATTGGTTCAACAAAGTCAAGGCTGTTAACCACTACGATTTGAATCCACTGGCATTAGAGGCTTCGGGCTTATGGGGCAGCAATTATTTTTTGCAGTTTTTCGACTGCACATTAGCCATCGTAGATTCTACTTTTGAGTACCAGCGTGCAAAATACCCTTTAAGTGTTGATTACGTGCTGCTAAGCGGTAGGCAACGGGTAGATTTTACGGCAATCGCAAAAGTTTTTGATCCGCAACTTGTAATACTGGATGCTTCAAATCCTTACTGGGTTACCAGGAAATGGAAAGCACAGGCGGAGCAACAGGGGATGGCTTGTGTAGATATTAATGAAGAAGGGGCTTTGGTGATTGAGGTTCGATGAGGGGCAACACTGACGCTTCGGTCAGGATTGAGGGAATAACACTGACGTTGCAACTTGG
>CAZHNG010000013.1:38410-39889 GCA_964533785.1 uncultured Saprospiraceae bacterium
GCAACACTGACGCTTCGGTCAGGATTGAGGGAATAACACTGACGTTGCAACTTGGGGAATACTTTTAAGCATGGGTTTCTATTCGATACGGTACCGATCAGCCTTAATTTTTAAAATTATTTAACTTTTTTTCAATGAAAAATACAGACGGATGGAAGGATGTTTTTTACTTCACTAAACCGGAGCGCAACGGGATCATTGTTTTGATTTTTTTTTGCATCGGCCTGTTTTTGGTGCCTCACTTTTGGGGTCATTTTTTTCAACCTCCTCCGGTTGATCATGCCTATTTTCAGCAAGAAGTAAGCGCTTTTTTATCAAATGAAGAAAAAGAGGACGCCTCCTCAGATACTTTGCCTTTGTTTTATTTTGATCCGAATACGGCATCTAAATCCGAATTAATCAAATTAGGCCTTTCGGAAAAGACGGCTTCGACTATTCTGAAGTTTCGGCAAAAAGGCGGTAAGTTCTATCAACCGGATGATCTCAGCAAAATCTATAATTTACCAGAGAAGGATTATAAGCGCTTGTTCAGTTATATTCGTATCTCAAGTTCAACTTTGGAGGTATCATCTCCGGAAACGAGACCGGAAGGAAAACCTGTGAAAGCACGTTTTTCCCAAATGGAATGGAAGCCGTTTGATCCCAATCAGGTTCCTAAACAACAGTTGGTAGCGATGGGAGTACCTGGGAAAATCGCCAATACCTGGGCGAATTTCAGAGACAAAGGGGGGCGGTTTTATAAGCCTGAGGATGTACGGAAGATCTATGGCCTTACGGATGACTTATACCGGCAAATGCAGCCGTACATTGTAATGGAAGACTCATCAGCGGTAGCTTTTATTTCAAAGAAAGCGGCTTCCAATCCACCTGAACTGCAAAGAGCATTAGTAGCGATAGACGTCAACCGGGCTTCCGTAGAAGAATGGCAAAAGTTGTCGGGCATTGGGCCGGTGCTTTCCAATCGCATCGTGAAGTTCAGGGAAAAACTGGGAGGATTTATTAGCGTTGAGCAGGTGGCAGAAACCTATAATCTGCCAGACAGTACCTTTCAAAAGATCAAACCCCAACTGCGTTGGTCGTCCCCTCAAAATCTAATTAAAATTAACTTCGCCACGGAAGAAGAATTGGCGGCTCACCCCTACATCAATTGGAAACAAGCCGGCGTGATTATCAAGTACCGCAACAATCACGGCCCATTTAATAGTCCGGAAGACTTTCAAAAGGTCAGGGTATTGTCGGCAGAACAACATAAAAAGTTGGCGCCTTATCTCAAATTTGATTGATGCTGGTCTTTTGTCGATTTTCTGTCGGGTTTTAGCCTAAAAAGTGGAAGAAAAGTTAGTTATGAAGTTTATTAATACTAATTATTTAAACAACTGCACTTTTGACGCTAGACGCTAGACGCTAGATTTTAGACAACAAAAAGCTGATATTCAATGGATATCAATTTTTCAGAATAAATAAAATTTCCGTTGATTG
>CAZHNG010000014.1:0-39713 GCA_964533785.1 uncultured Saprospiraceae bacterium
GAATATCAGCGTTTTGTTGTCTAAAATCTAGCGTCTAGCGTCAAAAGTCCAAAAAATTGGTAAAGTCCAATAAAATCAAAGGTTTTGAAACTCAGTATTGATAAGGTGTCTACTAGTACGAATACCACATAAAACAGGTGATATTGTATCGTTAATTTTTACATTCGGCTTAACTCCTAGGATAAAGTTTTACTCTCCCACCAACTTTCTATCTTTTTCCCCAACCACTCTGCATGACCTTTTTTTGCTTCATGTGACCAGCCGGCAATGTGGGGTGTCAGTATAACATTATCCGCTTTACGAAGATATTGAAAGATTTCGGGCAAACCATCCGGATCTAATTGTACAAATGAGCCTTCTTCATATTCAATAACATCCAAGGCTGCCCCCAGGACTTTGCCCTTTTTAAGCTGTTGGACCAGGTCGGCTGTCCTTAGCACTAAACCTCTGGCTGTATTTATCAAGTAGATGGGCTTGGCGAAAGACTGTAAGAACTGGCCATTGATGAAATAATGGTTTTCGGCGGAGTAGGGAATGTGAACGCTCAGTACGTCGCTAAGCTCAAAAAGGGTTTCGAGATCTACGGCTTTGGCATGGGAATCTCCGTAGTTGGTACTGTATTTGTCGTAGGCAATGACCATGGCTTCAAAACCCTGTAATCGTTGAGCAAATGCCTGCCCCATATTACCATAGCCAAGGATACCGATCGTTTTGTTCTTGATCTCGGTACCCCGGTTGGGCTCACGTAACCATAACCCATTTTGAACCTGTTGGTGAGCACGGCTCAGGTTGTTCATCAACATCAGAAGGAGACCTAAGGTGTGCTCGCCTACGGCATCACGACTGCCTTCCGGGCTGGCGAATACCGCGATACCCTTTTGTCGGGCAAAATCAATATCAATATGCTCAAGGCCTACTCCGTAACGGGCAACAAACTTTAATTGAAGTGCTTTTTCCAAGAAAAATTGATCAATATTGATGCGGCTTCTTACCACAATACCAAAATATTGGTGGGCAATAGCTTCTAAAGATTCTCGATCAGCCTCTGTTCTGAAATCGCATAAAAAACCTAGCGACTGTAATTTTTCCGGAAGTATAGGGTGGGAATGGTCGATAAAGAGGACTTTTCTGTCCATTGTCTATTTTTGAATGCAAAAATGTGCTAAGAGGCTGCTTGTACTGAAATGAAGTAAGAGAATTAAGGCTAAAAGTTGATCTCTAGCAGTAAAACTAAAATTAACCGGATCTTAACCTTAATTCTCAATACAATGTTTGTTAACCGGAACCTACTTGTCCGGCTGAGGTGTCATTCTTAAATAAGGCTTAATTTCGGTAACTCCTTTTGCAAATTTCTTCTTAGCTTCTTCCGTAGGAATGGCGGGAGAAACAACAACGTCCTGGCCTTGCTCCCAATCCACCGGTGTAGCAACACTATAATTATCGGTTAATTGCAGGGAATCGATGACGCGAAGGATCTCGTGGAAGTTACGTCCCGTAGATGGCGGATAAGTCATCATCATACGGATCTTTTTGTTCGAATCAATGACGAAAACGGTACGAACCGTAAATTTGCTGTCCGCTTTAGGATGGATCATATCATATAATTCCGCAACTTTACGGTCTTGATCCGCGATAATTGGAAAATTCATCGTTACCGATTGGGTTTCTTCAATATCCTTGATCCATTTATGGTGGTCATCTATCGGATCAACACTAAGAGCGATCACCTTAGCGTTTCGCTTAGCAAACTCTTCTTTTAAGGCAGCTGTCCTGCCTAGTTCAGTAGTACAAACAGGGGTGAAATCCGCAGGGTGAGAATACAGAACCACCCAGCTATCACCGACCCATTCGTGAAAATTAATTTCACCCTCAGTTGTCATGGCCGTGAAATTCGGTGCTTCCTCTCCTAATCTTAATGACATAATTTATAAGGTTTTAATTTTGATTAAAATGATTCACTTCCAGGAATTTTTTTGGGGTCGAGTTTGGGGATTCCTTCAAAAGGATTAAAGGATCCACTATCATTTAATGTGCCTTTTAATAAAAAAGTTTGCACGAGGCGGCTGATCTTTCTGTCTTCTACTAAAAAACCATCATGGCCGTAATGACTGTCAATAGCAGCATAACTAGCATTAGGTATGTGTTCTGCTAAAAATTCCTGTTCTGATAATGGGAATAGGACGTCAGAAGTAATACCTATGATCAGGGACTTTGCTTTTATTGCTTGCAAGGCTGCTTCAATGCTCTTTCTTTTTCGGCCCACGTTGTGGCTGTCCATGGCTTTGCTCAAGGTGTAATAGGCGTGTGCATTAAAGCGTTTGCGTAACTTCAAGCCTTGATATCTTTGGTAGGAACTTGCTTTGAAATCATCCAAAAGGCTGTGGTCTACTTCTGCTTGGGTGTTCTGGTAAGTATAATAACTACGGTAAGAAAGCATGGCAATGGCCCGGGCTGCTTCCAGTCCATTGTGGCCTCCATCGGGATGATCCGGAAACGTAGGATCAGCCATTAGGGCCATCCTTTGAGCCTCGTTAAAAGCAATGCCCCATGGAGAATGGTGCGCATTGCTGGCCAGGACACAAAGATGTTCGAAGGCATCCGGTTGACTAATGCACCATTCTAATGCCTGCTGCCCTCCCATTGAGCCCCCGATAACAAGGTGTATTTTTTCTATATCTAAATGCTTTTTCAATAATTGATGCGCCCTCACCATGTCCCGAATGGTAACCAAGGGGAAGACCTTCCCGTAGGGTTGATTGGTAAGTGGGTTCACGCTCGTCGGTCCCGTAGTACCGTAACAGGAGCCGATCATATTGGCACAGACGATGAAGTAACGCTCCGGATCAAATATTTTGTTCTTCCCTACAAGTCCGCTCCACCAATCTGCCACATCAGCATTGGCCGTTAAAGCGTGGCAAATCCAGATTACATTGTCTTTTTTCTCATTTAGCTTGCCATACGTACAATAAGCGATCACTAATTCTGTTAAAGACCGTCCGCATTCCAGCTCAAAAGGCTCATTAATGTTTAAATACCGTGTTTCACTCACTTTTCTTGATTTATGAATGGCCATTGACGGGTGGTAATCGATCATTACCTCCCGCCAATTATCCATTTAATAATTTGAGCACAGGTCATGCTGCTAACGCTCACTATTAATCCGTAAAACTAAAAGCATGCTCAAGATCCGCCAGAATATCGTCAATGTGCTCATAACCAACGGAAATTCGAAGTAGGTTAGGGAGTACGCCCGCAGCTAATTGTTCTTGTTCGGTAAGTTGCTGGTGCGTAGTAGCCGAAGGCTGAATGATGAGCGTCTTAGCATCTCCAACGTTAGCCAGGTGGCTTACGAGTTGTAAGTTATCCACAAACCGGGTGGCATTAGCCTTATCTCCTTTGATCGTAAAGGATAAAACTCCACCAAATCCATGTTTCAGATATTTTTGGGCTGTAGCGTAGGATGGATGACTTGGCAAACCAGCGTAATTAACGTGTTCCACTTTTGGATGAGCGTCGAGCCATTTGGCAACTGCCAGTGCATTGTCAACAGTTTTTTGCACCCTCAAGGAAAGAGTTTCCAAACCTTGCAGCAACAAAAAGGAATTAAAAGGACTCATACAAGGGCCGTAATCACGTAACCCTTCAACCCTCGCTCTGATGATGAAAGCAATATTACCAAAAGGACCGTCCGTACCAAAAATATCCCAGAACTTCATGCCGTGATAACCCTCGGATGGTTCGGTAAATTGAGGAAATTTACCATTTGCCCAATTGAAGTTTCCCGCATCTACGATCACTCCACCAATTGAGGTACCGTGGCCGCCGATCCATTTGGTCGCTGATTGTACCACGATATTCGCACCATAATCAATTGGCCGGCACAAATAACCGCAAGCTCCAAAAGTATTATCGACAATCAAGGGAAGGTCATGCTTTTGTGCAACTGCCGCAATACCCTCAAAATCGGGTACGCTAAAACTCGGATTACCCATCGTTTCAACATATAGCGCCCTGGTGCGTTCATTGACCAGTTCATCGAAACTTTTGGGGTGAAGGTCTTTGGTGAATTGAGTTTCTATACCTATCTTTTTGAAGGTCACCTTAAATTGATTATAGGTACCACCGTAGAGATTAGGGCTCGAAACAACATTTTGTCCGCTGCCCATAATATTGGATATCGCAAGAAATTGTGCAGCTTGACCAGAGCTGGTAGCAAGAGCTGCAACCCCTCCTTCTAAAGCTGCAACCCTTTTCTCAAATACATCATTAGTAGGATTCATGATCCTGCTGTAGATGTTGCCAAATTCTTTTAAGGCGAACAAATTAGCCCCGTGTTCCGAGTCTTTGAACGTAAACGATGTGGTTTGGTAAATCGGCACGGCCCGTGCGCGAGTGTTATCCACTTCTTCCTGACCTGCGTGCAGTTGGAGTGTTTCGAATTTAAAATCTGACATTTTAATTTATTATGTGATTAATGAATATGGTTATGCAATGATTGGATAACTGTTCACGATATTGTGGATGAAGTTTATTGTATTAAAGACAACAACACTGCATATTGAAGATAGAACAGTTGCAAATGCGGCTTAAACAATCAGTAGAAAATATCAATTGTACTGTTGGAGTGGTAAACATTGGTTTCGATTTTATAGGTCCAAAATTTTACCCTTCGTGGGAATTTGGCGGGAATTGGCACCTTTTATCATTTATTAAGATATGATAAGGTTGCCAGGGTTTCACGGAGCCCGATCTCTCAACCCTTCTATATAAAATCAAATCTTCTTAAAGAATTGATTGAATAGTCAAATGTAGGATAGAATTATCGAATTTTCAACTAAAACCTCTATTCGGTGGTTTTTTTAGAAAATCTTAACATATCATGGAAATAAAACTCAGACGCATTGAGGGAGAATATAAAATGGAGGCTCAAAACGAAAAAGGCTTCTCCGTAATTACGGATGCTGCTGAATCAGTGGGCGGGACTAATGCAGCTATGCGCCCGATGCAGCTCATGTTGGCGGGCTTGGGGAGTTGTAGCTCTATTGATGTGATCCACATGCTGAAAAAGCAACGGCAACATTTGGAGGATATCCGCATTGTCGTAACCGCTGACCGTGAAAAAGATAAGGTGCCTTCCCTTTTCACGAAAGTGCACGTCCATTTTATCCTGAAAGGTGATTTAAATGAAAATAAAGTTAAACGTGCTGTTGATCTTTCAATGGAAAAGTACTGTTCTGTGGCGAAAATTATGGAGAAAACCGCTGAAATTACCTGGAGCTATGTGGTTGAGCGTGAAACATTAGCTTAAAAGCCGGCCTGAAGGTAGACCACACTCAGCTCCCTCCCGATACTCGATACCAAACCCAAACGTTCTGGCAGCGGCGGTCTTATTAATACTCTTAATACCTGGACTTTTGACATAACATTTTAAGTGTTTGATCATCAATACAAAGAAACATAATATTTCTTATTCAATCCTTTAACAAAAGCGGTAAGTGATTGCACCATCACCTTGCCATTCCGGTAGATTAATTCGAGATCTTTGTATTCCACCAGGTCAAAATTATCCTGAAAATTAGGAGCATGTTTGATGGGAACCTTGAGTTTTAAAACGCCTAATTTCGGAGAGATCAATTGAAAAAATTCTCCGTCTGCATTGTAAGGCCCCAACTCAAATCCTTGATTCCAGCTGGCATTATTTACGTAATAGTTAAGCATAGAAGTTACCAGGCTGTTTTTAACATCATAATAGTATTTTTGCTTTTCTTTCATTCGCCTTTCAAAAGCTTTCGTTTTCTCAAAAGGTTGCTTTTTTGACCAATCTCGTAATTGTTTAGAGGTTAAGATGTTTATTCTTTCTGCCAAATTAGGAGCATTCCAGACTCTGACGGTTCCGTCCCGGCTGGCACTGGCAACGTGTCTTCCGTCGGGGCTATACGCAATTTCAACAACATCGGAAGTGTGAACATCCTCACCTAGATCCATGATCAATCTGCCAGTAGCGAGATCCCAGAGCTTTATGGTCCGGTCACCGCTTGCAGTAGCTAAAACCAGGCCGTCGGGATCAAAAGCGATAGACCATACATCGGTTTGGTGTCCACTTAATTCTAAAATTTGTTCTCCTCTTTGTGTATCCCAAACTCTGGCTTTATTGTCTAAACCTGCACTTGCAACAAATCGAACATTGCGGCTCCATTTTACGTCCCAGACTTCATCCGTATGTCCACCCAGGGCTTTTAACAACTTGTTTTCATTGATATCCCAAATACGCAAAAGGCTATCGCTACCCGCCGTAACAATCTGATCTCCCAGGCTATTGAAACTTACACCCGTTACTTGTTCCGCGGCTATACCGAATTTTTTGACCGGCCGGCCGGTGGCAACATCCCAGATGATCGCCTTTCCGTCCAATCCTGCGGAACACAAATAAAAACCATCAGGGCTAAAAGTAAGATCACGAACATGATCTTTATGCCCTTCCATGACGGCTATCCGCCGCCCGGTTTCAATATCCCAAAGTATTACTTTCTTATCAACGCCTCCGCTGGCAACAAAACGACCATTCGGAGAATTACGAAGGCAAAGAACATCATCCGTATGTCCTGTAAGAGACCGGGCATGTCTTCCCGTATTGGCTTCCCAAACATCTATAGTGCCACCAACGCCTCCACTTACCATATAGTAACCGTCGCTTGAATAATCAACAGCGTAAATGGCATTCTCCGTAATAATACTCAGGTCTAATTCTTCTGGTTTTTCCTGACCAAAAACAAAATTCACAAATGGTACAAACAGAATGAGCATCAGGTGTTTCATCACAGTATTTTTTAGTTCATAGTGGCTATGAAAAACAAAATTCTAAATCGGATTGGGATGGAAATTCTCTATATAGAAAATGGGGGAGGTAAACGTATTTATTTACCCATTTTTAATATAAATGTTACAAAGAAGGATTGAGAAAATGGGGCTAAACCCAGGCAAGATTACTCAGCTTCTTGTTTTCTGCTCTATGGTTGCTAGAATATGAATGGCCTTTTGGTAGGTTTCGTTCATGTCTTTGGAGTTGTCCTTACCGGCAAACAAGGCCATTTCAGTAGTTTGAAGGACGGACATAAATTCATCAACATGCTTCGAATCCAGGTTCAGGGATTGCAATTTGTTATTGACGTTCTCTTTCGTCAATTCGGAACCGGGAATTTTAAGTTTATCGGAAACGTAACCAAGCATTGCTTTCGAGACTTCATTGTAGAAAGCCCGGCTATTACCGGCTTCTTTTAATTGTTCAGCAGTTTTTAACCGTTTTAAAGCTACCTTTTTTGCTTTTTTGATCTTAAGCTCCTCCTGATCAGGACCGGAGCGTGCCATTTTGCGGTAGACCAACAGACCTAAAAAAGAAAGGAAAGGAATAAAGAAGGCGATCCAAAATAGAGGGTTATTCAGGAAAGACTGGTTTTGGGGATGGACTTCGGTCGATAATTTGATATAACGAATATCTTCGACGGACTCTTCCGCTTCCGGCACTTGGGGGATTTGGACTCTCCCCAGGTTACTTCCTTGTGTTACGTCAACGAAGAATGTTTCATCTTCTACTAAAACATAAGAACCAAGTTCCGGGTCAAAATAACTGAATTTAGGATTAATGGTGTAATTTCCCGGGGATTTAGGGACGGCAAGGTACTCAATTTCTTTCCTGCCAATCAGGCGGCCGTTTCTTTCGATGGTATTTTCTGCTATGATCCTGGGGTCATATACTTCAAAATTCTCCGGAAAGTTAAGAGGGGGAGTAGCTATTCTTTTAATATCACCGTCGCCCACAAAACTTACCTTGATGGAAACAGCATCATCAGTGGTAATTTGACTATTTTGAATTTGAGAGGCGATCTTATAAGAGCCTACCGCTCCTGTGAAGGTTCCGGTAGTGTCCTGAGGGAGATTATTTACTTGAATATCAACGGGTTCTGTTTCAAGGACGACTCTTTTCAATGGCCGGAAAAAGAAATTATTATTATCATTATCTTCCATTTCAACACCAACCTGGATCGTTGTGGATGGTATGGTAAGCGTGCCCGTTTGCTGTGGAAAAAGGGCTACTACATAAAATACATTGGTCGTATATTTTTTTCCGTCAATTTCTTCAACGGCAGTTCTGTTGTTGACCGACCTAATGGGCTGGGCATAAAATCCAGGGTAATTATCTTCCTCCGTCCGATCCGGGCGACGTACGTCATATCGGGTGTATATTTTGTAGCGTACGATAATTTGCTGGCCAATTACAGCCTCGGTATAATCCGGTTCCGCCCGTACGAAAAGTTCTTCTCCTTTACTGTCGATATCGCGGTCATCCTCGACGACATTGACCGTAAAAGGATCGGAAGTAAGTGTTTTATTATCAACGGTTATTGAAGCTGAGCCGATCGTGTATTTACCGCTGGCCGGAGCCAATAGATCGTAAGTAATGCTGAGTTTACTCGAAGCCCGGCCGTTGACAATAGAACGTTGCGAAGAGTTATAAGGTCCGCCGACTATTTTAAATGGTTGAAGATCCGGAGGACGGAAGTTTTTACCCAAAGCATTGTAAAGGACAAAGCTGACTTGGAAAGTGCTGTTGGCATATACTTTTTTGGGAGCAGTAAAACCTTCGAAGCTTACTTCATTCTGCGCCAATAGCAGAATAGGTAGAAATAGGGTAAAACAAATGAACGCTATTTTAAATGTTCTTCGTGGCATAGCAATAATTCAAAATAAACTTCCTTGTTGAGCAAAGCTATTGGGGTTTTCCAGTTCCAGTAATTTTCTTTTCATATCTAAGCCATAAAAATACCCTTGGAGGTCACCGGATTTTGCAATAACCCGGTGACAGGGTACTATAATAGCGATTGGGTTGTTTTTATTGGCTAAACCAACTGCCCGGACGGCATTGGGGCTGCCTATTTGCCGGGCAATTTTAGAATACGTTGTCGTATGACCGTATGGAATCTTTAATAATTCCCGCCAGACAGCCTGGTTGAATTCCGCTTGTCCTGCCCAGTCTAATTTAACATCAAACTTTTGCCGCTTTTTTTGAAAATATTCCTCCAGCTGTTGTTTGCCCGAAAGCATTATTTCCGGCAAATTATCACTGTCTTCTTTAACTTCTTCTACCAATTGTACCGACTGGATGCCCAGGTAACTTCCCTTTATTTCGAAGCAACCGAAAGAAGTACTACAATAAGCAAATTTCAACATAAGCAGGAATTAATTATTTATGCCGGTCATGCAAAACTTTCTCTACATCTTCAAGCTTGTAACCTCTGTTCACCAGCAATACGATGTAATGGTATAATAGATCTGCGGCTTCGTTCAAGAATAACTTGTCGTCGTCATCTTTTGCTTCGATCACCAATTCAAACGCTTCTTCACCAAATTTTTGAGCTATTTTGTTCACGCCTTTCTTAAAAAGTTTGTTGGTGTAAGAACTTGATTTAGGGTTGGCTTTGCGGTCTTCAATAATAGCTTGTAATGTTTTAATAAAAGAAGCTTCGTTCTTTTCATTGAAACAAGTATCTGCACCTTTATGGCATACCGGACCGGCAGGTTTAGCTTTGATGAGCAAAGCATCTTTATCACAATCTAATTTTAAGGATTTGACTTCCAGGAAATTACCGGAAGTTTCTCCTTTTGTCCACAGTCTCTTCTTGGTTCGGCTGTAAAATGTTACCTTTTTTGTTAAGACCGTTTGCTGCAAAGCTTCTTTATTCATGTATCCAAGCATCAGGACAACGTTCGTTTGGTCGTCCTGTACAATGCACGGGATTAACCCTTTAACTTTATGAAAGTCAATTTTGTCTAGATCGGGTAATTTCATATTAATTATTCAGTAGTAGCGTTTCGGATTTCTGCAAATCTATTGAATATTACCCTCATCGAAGGATTTTGCCAAGGATTATGTGTAATTTTTTGCAAAAAAATTAAGTGAGAGAGCAGATGCCAGATGCCAGACGCCAGAATGCATGGGATTGGAGATGAGTGATTTGCACTTTTTACCTACTCAATCCCAAACAGCCCAGCGTCTGGCCTCTTACTTACTGGCTTATCTAAACACCAAAATCAATCCGAAGTCAAATGATCACTCATCATACATCATAACGGAAGCGGTCGAATGATTATATCCACTCTACGGTTTTTAAGCTTTCCTTCCCAGGTAGAATTATCGTAAACCGGATTCAATTCCCCGAAATCTTCAATGGTGATAATGTCGCCCGGAATCCCCTTTTCCAACAATTTACGAAGAGCTGATTCGCTGCGCATCTTCGAAAGCCAGTCATTATATTCTTTGCTCCCAATATCATCGGTATGGCTATGGATACTAATGGCGTGCTCCTCAATTCTTGGGATGCCGTCCAACCACTCGTACAGCTCTTGTTTTTGACCGCTGTCAATATAATAACTTCCCCCTCCGAAATAAATGCTGAAAATATAATAGGAAGGTAGTTCCTCTTCAATTTGCTGAGCGATTAGCGCACTGGAGGATAAAAAAAAGAAAAGAGGGAGAAAATATTTCATGGTTAATGAGTTTTAGATCATAATTGGGTGTACGTTTAGTAACAGCAAATAACATTTTTTGTTATGGCGCCATCCGTCAAAGTTTTAGGTCGTTTGTTATGGCATTAAATCTGGCATCGACCGTCTCACTTATATTAATGGCAAGGATTATTGATCCTTTAGGAAGTCCTACCAAAGTTTGAAATACGGGAATTCATACTTTCGTACGAGGAATTTTGCCGGTCAGAATGTTTTATTTACGGGAAAAAAGTTATGCAAAAGTTAGTTTTACGTTATGGTCTAATTGCCGGCGCCATCCTGGTTGTTTTTATGTTTTTTAGTTTTTTATTGCTGGGAGGGAGCGAAGAACCCAATTTCCAATTAATGGAAATAATAGGTTATCTCACTATGTTGATTGCGCTCAGTAGCATATTTATTGGTATTAAAAAATACAGAGACGAGCACCTTGGTGGAGTTATTTCCTTTGCCGAGGGATTTAAAATGGGGATCCTGATCAGCCTGGTGGCTTCCATTCTTTATGTTCTCGGCTGGCTAATCATTTCCAATACCATTGCTAAAGACTTTGGAGAACAATATTTTAACTACTATATAGAAAATCTCAAAGCAAGTGATCTTCCCGAACAGGAGCTTCAAGAAAGGATCGAATCCTTTGAAAAGAACAAGGACCTGTACAGCAATCCATTAGTACAAATGGGGACCAGTTTTCTGGAAATTTTTCCCCTTGGCTTGATCATAACATTGATCAGCGCATTGATTTTACGACGGAAGTAAGTGGATGGACAATTATAGGTTATGCTTATTACATACTCTCCTGACGTTTACAGTCAGGACGATAAATGTCCTGATCGCAAGCATCAGGACCCACACAATCAATCACACACAGTCTAACATCTAGCATCTTAATCTGGCTTCTCACTTAAGCGCTTGCTCAAAATCATCGATAATATCCTGGATATTTTCTAATCCGACGGATACCCTGATTAACCCCGGGGTAATACCCACCGCCTCGCGTTCTTCTTCACTGAGTTTGGAATGAGTCGTGGAGGCCGGATGGGTAAGGATGGTTCGACTATCTCCCAGGTTGGAAGACAGCGAACACATGCTGACCCGATTAAGAAATTGTTGTCCGTCTTCCAGGCCTCCTTTAACTGAAAATGTGACTAAGCCTCCACCTTGCGACATTTGCTGTTTGGCCAAGTCGCATTGTGGGTGGCTCTCTAAAAAAGGGTAAGCAACCGTTGCTACTGCGGGGTTTTGGCCAAGGTATTGGGCCAATTGAAACGCATTGTTGCAGTGCCGGTCCATTCTGATTGCCAGGGTTTCCAGGCTTTTTGAAAGGATCCATGCATTAAAGGGAGACATGGCCGGTCCGGTATGTCTGCAGAAAAAACGAACTTTTTCGATCAATTCAGCCGCGCCTATGACAATGCCGCCTAAAACCCGCCCCTGACCATCCATCCATTTCGTACCCGAATGTACTGAAAGGTGAGCTCCGAATTTAAGGGGTTGCTGCAGGTAAGGCGTAGCGAAACAATTGTCAACATTTAACAGCAGTTGATGGGCAGCGGCAAAAGCACCGGCTTGTTCTAGATCCACGATCTTGAGGCCTGGGTTAGAAGGGGTCTCAACAACGACCATTTTGGTATTTGGCTGTAGGGCCTTGTCCCAACTGTTGATGTCGTCTGGTTCTACATAAGTGTACGTTATGCCAAACCGGGGAAGTATTTGAGTCAATATTTGATGCGTAGAACCAAAAACGGCCCTGGATGATATGATATGATCGCCGGATGATAAAAAAGCCAGCATACTGGCAAATACTGCCGACATGCCGGAAGCGGTAGCAAAGCCATCTTCAGCCCCCTCCATCTGGCATACTTTTTTGATAAATTCATCGGTGTTGGGATTGCTGTAGCGGGAATAAATGATCCCATCTGCTTCACCGGCAAAGGTTTGAGCCATCAATTCCGCATCCGGGAAGGTAAAACTGGACGTTAAGAAAAGTGGTGCGCTGTGCTCCCGGTACTGGGTGCGATCAAGTTGTCCGCGAATAGCCTTGGTTTCGAATTTTTCCATTTGTTTACAGTTTGTAATAAGATATACTTGACGCGAAGTGGTTTTGGAACTTCCCAAACCTACTTCGGTCAGTATATACCGTACTTGAAGATGGTTTGGGTTTCCAAACCACTTCAACATCGGTATAGTCCCTTATTTTCGCTCAAGTCCCTGCCGGATCCCTTTTTCAATGGCCGGCACTCCCCTGTCCATCCACAAGGGCATGGGAGCATCTTTCAGAAAGTGGTCGAAAAACTGGGATAACCGGGTCTGAAAATCAATACGATTTTGTAATTTGACCGGCCAGTGCGGTTCGTCATTGTAGTTGAGCATCCAGGCAGGCTTGTTGAGCCGGCGCAGCGCAACAAAAAATTCGATACCTTGATACCACGGCACAGCGCCGTCTTTATCATTGTGCAAGATCAATACCGGCGTAGTAATTTTATCAACGGTGAAAATGGGAGAGTTTTCGATGTAGCGCAATGGCTTTTCCCACAAGGTACCGCCAATTCTACTCTGCGTGTGCTCGTACTGGAACATGCGGCTAAGCCCGCTACCCCAGCGAATGCCACCGTAGGCTGATATCATGTTGACCACCGGAGCACCGGCTTCGGCACACTTGAACATATTGGTCCGCGTTAGTAAATACGCAATTTGGTAGCCACCCCAACTATGCCCTTGTAATCCGATATTCTTTTCATCCACGAAGCCTTTGTTGATCAAAGCCGTTACACCGGGAATTACCGCATTATAGGCACTTTCACCAGGATAGCCGATTTTGTACGGCACATCGGGGTTGAAGATTAAATAACCTCTGCTGGCATAAAAAGAATAGCTTATGGTAGATCGTCCCGGATAGGGAGCCCGGTGACGATGTAATCTATCGGAACTGCGTTCGTAAAAATTGACGATCATGGGATATTTCTTATTGGGGTCAAACCCTTCCGGTTTTACTAATAAGCCATTCAATTGCTCGCCGTCCAGGGAGGTCCACTGATAGGGTTCTATTGTTCCCCATTTATACTCCTCTTGCTGGGGGTTGGCGTGGCTGATCCTTTTGTAGGTCTTTAGGTCCGTACTATACAGCAGGTCAGGGAAAGTTTGGAAATCCTCTTTAGTGACGACCCAACGTTCGGCATTTTTGGCCTTTAGAGGTTGGGTCGTAAAATGATAGGGACCTTTGGTGAGTTCCTTTTTGAGGGTAGTGTGTAAATCGTAAATGAGATACCCCTCTTCTTTGGTCTTTTCATCAAAGAAGTGAAGCAGGAGAGGGCCTACTTCTTCAATGGCACGCTCTTCAGGATCAGTTTTGATATACCGGTAGCGTTGTTTTTTTTGGCGGCCCAGTGTCATATTATTAGCCTTGATATGCAGTTTTGGATCAATCAGCCATAGGTCGTACCGGTCATTAATGATAATAAAATCATCATTAGTTGTCCATCCTGCTATTCCGTAAGAACTTGGATAATCGGGCTCATCATTGAGTTCGTCATAATATGGTATGTCCTGATTATTAGTGAGTTGTCTGGTCAATCCTTCTTCTACCGAATGTGCGAACCAGGCGCTGTCCGCAACACTGTACCAGTAGGCATACTTAGCGTGGGGAGAAAGGCGGGGTGAAGCCCTAAGTTCTTTTTCTACTAATTTCTTTTTACCGGTTTGGGTATTGATCAGATAAACGTCTTTACGGCTAGGCCAACCTTCCCAGGAATATTGGCGCAAATAGGGCGTTTCGTTATAAGCTAATACATAATCGGCATTTCCTTCATCACCAATTTCTACTTCCGGGCAGTTGACATCTCCCAATTGAACGATCTTATTTATTGACGTGTGATAAACGCAGGCGTAGTTTTTCTTTTTGTCTCTTTCCAACCGTACGTTCTGTTGAGGATATAAACGTTTGTCCTTGTAGGTCCATACTTCGACATTCACAATTTCTTCATCAAGGATACTTGTGTCTTGTAAAATAGGAGGGGGCGCAATGCCGAAGAACAGCTTTTGGTTGTTTTTGCTGAATTGCAAGTTGCCGTCGGGACTGATGATCCAATCCTCGGGCAGAAAACCAGATTGATTATTGGCGATCTCTTTTACCGTGATACTAGTGGAAATATTACCGTGGCATAGTGAAAAGGGGGCCGGTTCGGCTTCGGTTGTATCCATATTGACGAGAAATCCGGCCTGATTTCCATTATCACTCAGCGTAAGTTGCTTATAGTCCGTTCCGTTGGTATGGATCTCTTGGAAAGTTCGCGCGGCTACGTCAAACAGGTAGAGCCCCGAAAGGAGGTCTTTTTTGTCGCCGCTGGAATAAGCCATAAACTTTGTATTTTCTTTGGCAAAGGTGTAGTCTTTTACGAACTCAAGGTTGTAATCATAGCCATCCTTCAGTTGCCTGATCACCAGGCGACTGCCCTCTTTACTGGATTCTTTTTTACCGGGGCGTTGCAAGGAGTCTATTTTTGCGAACCGGTCTTTTGAAGGTTCCAGCTGGAAAGCCAGCCAGCCGGCCCATTTTTCCGGAAGCTTATAGGATTTAACTTCCGGGATCTTCTCCAGACGATCGTATTGCAAGTGGTAGATACAAAGGGTATCTTTTGGCAGCTCGTCTTTTTTTACTTTCCGTCGACGCATATTTTTCAAACTGTCCAGGTGGGGCTTCATCCAAAAAACCAGGTGTTGGTTGTCCGCCGAGAATTTAGGGCGGTCTCCGCGGTTAAAAGACTTTTTAACCTCTGTTGCTGCGTTGTAGATCTGTAAGGTAGGATCACCTTCTACCGGAGTAATGACGTAAGCCACCCATTGACCGTTATTGGAAATTTGTTCGTGTTCGATCCGGTTCCATTTAGAAAAATCATCATAATCGAGTACCTTTTTTTGTTGTTGCTGTGCAAAAGACGATACCGTTATAAAACTGACTAAAATTAAAATAAAATTGATAGGTAATTTCATGATCTAAACTTTACTCACTAAAAATGGGCTCACTTCCCTAATATTATACGATAATACAAATTATCTCATATTCACCGACAAAGAAAGGAACTATTTAGTATTTCCAGGGGTAATTGTTAGCGTTGCCATTTAACTACAGACAATGAAAAAGATATTCCGGCTGATTGCCTTAGCCCTCAGTAATGAAGAGATAGACTATACCAAAGGCAGTGTTAACCGAGCTTTGGTTTTGTTGGCTATACCCATGATCCTGGAAATGTTGATGGAATCGTTATTTGCTGTAGTAGATATTTTTTTCGTTGCTCAGGTAGGGGTTGATGCCGTTTCAACCATTGGCCTTACCGAGTCGGTAATTACGCTGATCTATTCGGTAGGTATTGGTATGAGTATGGCGGCCACGGCGATGGTTGCCCGGCGAATTGGGGAGAAAAAGCCTGAAGATGCGGCAAAAGCGGCGGGGCAGGCTATTTTAATGGCTGTTACGATTGCCGTAGCTTTAGGGGTTCCAGGGTTTATTTATGCAGATGACATATTGCGTTTGATGGGAGGCAGCGAAAAATTGATTGCAGAGGGTGTTGGCTACACCAGGATCATGTTAGGTACCAACATTGTAATCATCTTGCTTTTCTTATTGAACGGCGTGTTCAGAGGAGCTGGAGATGCCTCATTAGCCATGGTATCACTGTGGATTGCCAATGGGATCAATATTGTGCTGGATCCTTTGCTCATCCTGGGTATCGGGCCTTTTCCGGAATTAGGAGTAGAAGGTGCTGCGGTTGCTACCCTGATCGGTCGCAGTATTGGAGTTAGTTTTCAGTTATTCATTTTATTTGGGGGATCGGGAGTTATCAAGTTAAGGTTCTCCCATTTCAAAATAGATTGGGGGATAATAAGCCGTTTAGCAAAAGTATCAGCTACCGGGGCGGGACAATTTTTGATCGCTTCGGCCAGTTGGATCTTTTTGATGCGGATCATTGCTTTGTTTGGCAGTCAGGCAATTGCCGGCTATACCATTGGTATTCGGTTGATCATTTTTACCATACTTCCGGCTATGGGCATATCGAATGCTGCTGCTACCCTGGTAGGACAAAATTTAGGAGCAAAACAACCCGAAAGGGCGGTAATGTCCGTAAACCGGGCTGCAATATTCAATATGGCCTTTCTATTTTCAGTATCTTTGATTTACGTCATTTTCAGTTATCCTATTGTTCATTTGTTTAGTACCGAACCTAATGTAGTAGAAGCCAGTGTTCTAACGCTGCGTATCCTGTGTGCGGGGTATGTTATTTTTGCTTATGCTATGGTAGCGGGAAGCGCCTTTAATGGTGCGGGAGATACTTTTACTCCAACGGTAGTTAACTTCATCTGTTTCTGGTGTATTGAGATCCCCTTAGGATATCTTTTGGCCGTCTATTTTGATTGGCAATTACCCGGAGTCTGCTGGGCTATTGTTATTAGCGAATCTTTGATGGCATTGATCTTGTTCTTCTTATACCGGCAGGGAAATTGGAAGACGGTAGAGATATAGGCTTATCTGGATTCTGATTTCTCAACCTCATAACTATCTTTGCAGCTAGAACAATCTAATCCAAAGATGTATAAAGGCAAAAAGGTAATTGTTGTTCTTCCCGCGTATAATGCGGCGCAAACGTTGGAACAAACTTACCAGGAAATTCCATTTGATCTGGTTGATGACGTTATTTTATGTGATGACGCCAGTAAGGATAAAACTTCAGAGATTGCCAGGGAAATTGGCATTCACCACGTCATTGTTCACGAGAACAATAAGGGATACGGTGGCAATCAAAAATCACTGTACAACAAAGCGCTGGAATTAGGAGGAGATATAATTATTATGTTGCATCCTGATTATCAATACACTCCCAGGCTGATTCCCGCAATGGTCAACATCATAGGGGAGGACTTGTATCCGGTAGTATTGGGGTCTAGGATATTGGGAAAAGGAGCTTTAGAGGGGGGAATGCCTATGTACAAATATATTGCCAATCGGTTTCTGACATTTACCCAAAACGTTCTGGTTGACCATAAATTATCCGAATACCACACCGGTTATCGGGCTTTTAGTAAAGAAGTGTTGCGAAGTATTAATTTCAACGAGAATTCGAATGATTTTGTCTTCGATAATGAAATGCTTTCGCAGATCATCTATCATGGTTTTGGAATAGCAGAAGTTACCTGCCCAACCAAGTATTTTGAAGAAGCCTCCTCCATCAACTTCTCGCGAAGCATGAAATACGGAATTGGAGTGTTAAGGGTTTCATTCAACCATTTTTTACAACGGTTGGGAGTTGTGGACTTGAATATGTACCGAAGCCCTAATGATTGATATTGATTTCGTTAATGGCTTTTCTTCCGATGTAGATTGCAGCAAGAACAATAGTATAAGTTAAGGTTGCTGTCATAGCATAATTGGATTTTGATTCTACTAGGAAGACCCCGATAGTTGCCAAAACGCTTCTTGTAAGCAAAAAAAAATTAAGTTTTTTGGGATTTTAATTTAACTCTTTGATCTTTAATCCCCCTGATGCCTGATCTTAGTCTGTCAGGAACAGTTTTCCAATGAAACCTCTTGTCAATAGACTTGTCTAATATTAAAACAGGAAGATGTCCGAATTGAAAGAATTATTAGAACAGAAAGTAGAACGGTACAATAATCCTGCATTTATAAAAGATGATCCCATATCGCTACCCCACCAATTTAGAAAACTTCAGGATATAGAAATTATTGGTTTTTGGGTGGCGATGCTTTCCTGGGGGCAAAGGATCACTATACTAAATAACGGCAATAGGCTAGTTGAATTAATGGACGGTGCTCCCCATGATTTCATCATTAATCACGAAGAAAAAGACAGAGCACGGTTTCAGCAATTCAAACACCGGACTTTTCAGTATACCGACACCCTATATTTCTTAGAATTTTTTCAGTGGTATTACCGAAACCATCGATCATTGGAATGGGCATTTACACAACAACTGGATGCCGGAGCTGAAAATGTTGAACGAGCGTTGGCCTATTTTCACGAATTTTTCTTTCAATTGCCAAACGCTCCGAAAAGAACCCGTAAACACGTGGCTAATCCGCGCAGCAAGTCGCGTTGTAAACGACTCAATATGTTTTTAAGATGGATGGTGAGAAAAGATGATAAAGGAGTGGATTTTGGGCTTTGGGAAAATATTCAACCCCGTCAGTTGCTGATTCCCCTTGACCTTCACGTAGAGCGCATCGCAAGACGCCTTAACTTGATAGAACGCAAGCAAAATGATTGGTTAACCGTAATTGAACTTACCGAAAAACTACGCCAATTTGATCCGGAAGATCCTGTAAAATACGATTTTGCCCTTTTTGGTATGGGCGTTATCGAAAAAACAGAAGGGCAAAAACTACTCTCGGTTAAATCTTAATTCCTGGATGATATACCGGCCATTTTCCACTTTCATGTAGATGTATACCCGATAAGTCGTATTGCCTGCTTTTAAGTTACCAATACAATATTGTGAATCTTGTCCCTTGGATTTTCCCTGGTGCATTTGAACAAAAGATTGTGCGGCATTTTTGGAAAAGAAGTCCTGTAATAATTGAGAAGCCTCTTCTTTCGAGTAAATACCTTCCTGGTCTAAGATACCAAGGGTAATTTCCCGGTCAAAAAAATCACTTAAAGAGTCAGCATCTCCCGTGCTCAATGCTTTGGAAATAGCAGAGATACTACTTTCATTCAGAACAAGCGACGAAACCAATACAATAGCCATTAGACTTTTCATTTCTGTTGGATTTAGTTCACGTTGTATTATTTAATACTCATAACTAGTTAATTAATTTATTCGACGCAAATACGGTTGATTAGTCACCAACGGACTTTTTTAATGAGAGTAGCTTTGTAAGAAAAAAGGATCGAGCGTTGATTGATGTTTAGTGCACACCATGCCTTGCAGCAGCTAAAGCAATAGATAAACGTTAAAAAAAAGATAAAAGTATAACATTTATAAACTTTCTAATTTCATTTTGTCACTTAGTATAGCAGAATGGTCTTACTTATTAGGAAAATTATCGGGGTGAATAATTCTTGAATCAGAAAGGATGGAAGAAATGGTTACTTTGTTGCCGGCTTTTAACGGTGTGATTTGAGATTGTTCTAATACTAAATCGAGTACCTCTCCGGTCAGTTCAATTTGTAAGGCTACCCGATTCTGCAGCTTCTCGAACTTTAAAACCTGACCGTGCAGAAGGATTTCCTGTCCGATCTCTGCAGTGGTGAGTACTTTTTCAGGCGCTCCTTTGCGCGTTATCACCCCTTGATTGATTTCCACAATTTCATCTGACATTTTTAAGATCTCATCAATATCATGACTGATCAAAATGGTCGTTAGCTGATAAGATTCATGGAGTTGCAGGATATAGGATTGAAGTTTCTTTCTCATTTCATGGTCCAGGGCGGAGAGTGGTTCGTCGAGCAATAATACTTCGGGTCTTTGTACCAATGCTCTTGCCAGAGCAGTCCGTTGTTGCTGGCCGCCGGATAGGTTTTGGGGTTTAAAATGTTGTAAATTGCCTAACTCTACCGTTTCGATCAACTCATCTACGATCTGGCCGTCCTGTCCTTTTTGTAAGGCGAACAAAAGATTTTCCCGTACCGTCATATTTGGAAAAAGGGCGTAATCCTGGAAAAGAAAACCAAGTCTGCGTTTTTGGGGAGAAAGGTTGATCTTTTTGGTTGAATTAAACCAGGTTTTCCCATTTACAGCGATCGTTCCGCGATCGGGTTGTAATAGTCCGGCGATCATGCGCAATACCGAAGTTTTTCCTGCACCGGATTTACCGTACAAGGTAACCAGGCTGCCCTTTTGTATTTCAAAATGCACACTGAGGTTCATCCATCCCTGCGGCGCGTGAAGCTTTTTCTCGACTGCTATTTGTACCATTTCCAGAGTTGTTTAAAATATCCGCCATTGATTAAATAAACAGATAGCAAAATAAGGAATGTAACGATAAACAAGATCACGGAGTAGGTATTGGCGGCTCCGTAATTGAGGGACTCCACCTCATCGTAAATAACGATGGATGCTACTTTTGTTTTGCCGGGAATATTACCGCCAATCATTAATACTACCCCAAACTCTCCGATCGTATGCGCAAACGCTAACACAATACCTGTGAGCAAGGGGGCTTTGATATTTGGCAATAACACTTTGACCAAGGTCTGTATTTTTGATTTCCCCAATACATAAGCAGCCTCTATTAAAGAAGTGGGTAGACCAACAAATCCCGATTGAATGGGGTGCACCATGAAAGGAAGACTGTATAATATAGATCCGACGACCAGGCCTTCGAAGGAAAAGATTAATTGTATACCAAGGTGTTCTTTTAAATAACTACCCAAAAAATTATTAGGGCTAAACACAACCAGTAAATAAAAACCCAATACGGTTGGAGGCAGGACGAGTGGCATGCTTACCAAAGTCTCCACTACCGGTTTGATCTTACTTTTTGAAAATGCCAGCCAATAGGCCAAAGGAATAGCAATTATCAACAGGATAACCGTAGTGACAAACGCAAGTTTAAAAGTTAAGATCAAAGGACCCCAGTCAAGCATACCAATATCTCATTGATTCAAAAAGCCTAAGATAAGGTATCTCTGAAAATTAAGGGGATACTCTTCTGGCGATTTACAATGACTCGCGGGCTTCATTAAATACCTTCAGCGATTGCAACCATTCGATAATTTCGGGTGATAGGCTACTGTCGTAAATATATAGTTGATCGCTTTCAATGCTTAGTGGAATTTGTGAGTAGTAGTCATTTATCCGCATCTCCGGACAATCTTCTCCATGATTATCATATGCGTAGGTGTAAGCGTAAAAGGCCGTGATAACATTTGAGGAAGTCGTCAGAGCGTGACTTTCAACCGCTTCATCGCGGGATTGGGCCAACCGTTTATATAATTCTACTACTTTATTGACATCAACCACAACTTCACTCACCGTACTATTTTCTTTAATCTGGGCGAGCGCAACAGTGGGTACCGGTGATACTGTATTCCTTAAATACAGTTCCTTAGTCTGGTCTTCCTTAAATGTTCGTAGCTGGCCCGCATCGTCAATAAAGAACCCGGACGCTTTCTCCGAAGCCTTATCTATGAATACCACTTGGTATAGTACGGGCGGTACGGCGTAATTTTCAAGATAATCTTGTCCTGAGTAGATCACTGGTACGTATGGTGTTGGAACATTTTTGGTGCATGCAAAAGTAGTTATCAGAAGTGCGGCCGATATAACAACTGGGTAAAAAGTGCTTTTCATATTGATTTTATTAAAACAAACAAAATAATGTAAATAATTGCTGCTCTAATATAATCATTATGACTGCAAAGTTGAAGTAAAGCCAAATAAATTTCAGAGATGCTAAATATCTCTATATTTACCCCTCCAATCCCTTGGGATATTACTATCACCTAGAATTTGATCATTTATATGCGAGCTGCAATCTACCGGGCCTTTGGAGGCCCTATTCAAATTGAAACCGTGGCAGATCCTGAACTAAAAGATGATGGCGTTATTATTCAGGTAGAAGCAAACGGCTTGTGCCGCAGTGATTGGCATGGCTGGCAAGGTCACGATGGCGATATCGTTCTGCCTCATGTGCCGGGTCACGAACTGGCAGGAACCATCGTTGAAGCCGGAAAACTAGTTAGGAATTGGCAAAGAGGTGACCGGGTGACGGTTCCTTTTTGCGGTGGTTGCGGCTATTGCCTACAATGCCAAACGGGTAACCAGCAGGTGTGTGATAATTATTTTCAGCCTGGTTTTACTGCCTGGGGATCTTTTGCGGAATGGGTATTGATTCGTTATGCAGATCAAAACCTGGTACGGGTACCGGAAGATATGAGTTCCGTTGTAGCGGCGGTGTTAGGCTGCCGGTTTATGACAGCTTATCGCGGGATCGTTGCTCAGGGGCAACTCAGGCCAGGGCAGTGGTTGGCGGTTTTTGGTTGCGGCGGAGTGGGGCTTTCTGCAATTATGATCGCTCATGCAATGGGCAGCCAGGTTATCGCCGTCGATATTAATCAAACGCAACTATCACTCGCCAAGCAACTTGGAGCAAAAGTGATTATTAATGCCGGGGAAGCAGTCGATTTGCCGGGTACAATAAAAGATATCACGAAGGGCGGTGTCCATGTTGCTATTGATGCCCTGGGCAGTACGGAAACCTGCGTTTCTGCTATTCTCTCCCTTCGTAAAAGAGGGAAACACATTCAGATCGGGTTGATGGCCGGCCCTCACCAGTATCCTCCTATTCCAATGGCCCCTGTTATTGCAAACGAATTGGAGATCATCGGCAGTCACGGGATGCAAGCTCACCAATATCCTTCCATGTTTCAGTTTATCTTACAGCACAAGTTACCCATTGAAAAAATGATCGGCCAACGTATTGGGCTTGCGGAAGTGCCAGTTGCTTTATCGCGCATGAATGATTTTGAAAGAACGGGAATCGTGGTAATGGATCATCTTTGAGAACCGTAAATAACTTTTGGTACTAAAAAAGTCATGTTGGCAGGGTGATTTCCGTCATCGGTATGCCAATCGGTATTAATTAGCTTTATTTCAAAATAAAGCTCAAGCCCATGGATATTCAAACCCAAGCACTCAATCCCTTTCAGATGGCATTAGAAAATTTTGATGCTGCTGCCGAAATGCTTGAAATTCCACAAAATATTCGCAAACGGTGTCGTTATCCCGAGCGGGAATTGACCGTTCATTTCCCGGTCACGATGCGCGATGGCCGTATTGAAGTTTTTACCGGCTACCGGGTACAACACAATACCGCACGTGGGCCGGCGAAAGGTGGAATACGGTATCATCCTGATGTAACACTAGATGAGGTAAGAGCACTGGCTAGTTGGATGACTTGGAAGTGTGCCGTGGTCGGTATTCCCTTTGGAGGTGGGAAAGGCGGTGTTTGCTGTTCTCCCAAGGATATGAATGCTTTTGAATTGGAAAACCTTACCAGGCGTTTTACCGCGGAGATCACTTTGATGATAGGCCCGGAAAGAGATATTCCTGCTCCTGATGTTTACACTGGTCCACAAACGATGGCGTGGATCATGGATACCTACAGTATGATCAAAGGTTACAGTGTACCGGGCGTTGTAACGGGCAAACCAGTTTCCATCGGTGGTTCGAAAGGAAGAAATGAAGCTACGGCCCGCGGATGTGTCTTCGTTATCGTAGAAGCTGCAAAGAAGATCAATCTGGAGCTGGAAGGAGCGAGTGTTGTGGTACAGGGATACGGAAATGCAGGCTCGGTTGCGGCTTGTCTCATGCAAGATTATTGTAATTCCAAAATCATTGCCGTTAGTGATTCAAAAGGTGGGATTATCAATAGGAATGGATTGGACCCTCACGATGTACTGGCGCATAAAAAATCAACCGGCTCGGTAGTTAATTATCCCGGTGCAGATTTCATTTCGAATAAAGATCTGTTAACGCTACAATGCGATGTGCTCATTCCTGCAGCATTGGAAAATGTCATTACCCTGGAAAATGCTGCGAATATCAATGCCCGTATTGTGGCGGAAGCTGCTAACGGCCCGACGGTGCCGGAAGCCGATCCTATACTGGACGATAATGGCATCCTGGTTTTACCCGATATCCTGGCTAATGCAGGCGGGGTAACCG
This sequence comes from uncultured Saprospiraceae bacterium, assembly GCA_964533785.1. Classification (GTDB taxonomy): domain Bacteria; phylum Bacteroidota; class Bacteroidia; order Chitinophagales; family Saprospiraceae; genus JANQRV01. The sequence goes on from CAZHNG010000014.1 coordinate 24,235, forward strand.
TTTCTTACTTTGAATGGGTACAAGATAATTACAGCTTCTTTTGGAAGGAAGATAATATAAACGATAGTTTAAAAGAAGTGATGGTAGCGGCTTTCGAAAACGTGTACGAAATGTCCCAAAAGTATAAGGTGGATATGCGGCGCGGAGCTTACCTTTTTGCCGTTCAACAAGTTACTGATGCAGTTGCGATCAGAGGGATTTTTCCCTAAGAAGAACAAGTGGTTTAGCATGTAAACCGCTATTAAAAAATGAGTTATACGAGCAGTGGTTATTATAAACTTAACCTCTGATTCGCATAACTCATGCTAAAAATATTTACCAAAACATACGGAGGATCAGTCATTCCAATAATCCACTACCAGTACTTTATCCAGGTGTGGTGATAGCACTTCCACAAAAGCCTGGTGGGCGGGATGCGGCAAATAGGTTGCCCGGTCTTCTTCTGATTTGAAAGTAACGAAAAAACAATGGGTAAATCCCTGGTCAAGTCCTTCGGGACTGTTATTCGTCCCCCACTCATAGTCATAGATTTCAGGGATGGAATCAGGAAGTGCACTGAAGGCATCCTCCACTTTTTTTACATCTTCGGAGGAAGACTCATCTTTGAATTTAAACAAAACAACGTGGCGGAGAAGTCTCTCCGGCTCTTCTTCGGGTGCTGCCGCTTCCATAGGTTCTTCTTCTGTGGTGGATACATTCGATTCGTTAGCAGGTTGACAGGCAAAGGCGAAAGCTGCCAATAAGGTGGTTACTAAAATTTTGTCCATTTTTTGATGGTAAAAGTAAAAACTTGTCGGGAAATGCCGCAAAAAGTGCCAATCGAAAATAACTTTATCTTACTGAGTAATGATAAAACAATAAATCCATCATTTTGTGAGCGGCTCTTTTTGCGACAAGCGTTGTTAATTCCGCACCTGCTGCCCAGGCGGGCCCTACGTGGCGGGACGCTGCTGCTTAGGCATCGACTACGTTTATACTCAGCATTGGGCTCCTTAATCCCAGTCCTGAGTTGCTTGCCACCAAAATAGCCAGCTCAAAAAAGTGGACTTATTATTTCGTCATTACTAACCCGCCGATCAATCGAATCAATTCCGTTTCTGTATTCTTGAGGTTAAAAACGGCATTCAAACGGGACTGAGAAGCATTGATGTAATTCAATTGTACTGTTCGGTAGTCAAAGGAGTTGATCAGGCCGCCTCTGAACCGTTCTTCGGTGATCTCGAGATTTTGCCGGGCATTTTCCAACAGGTTATTGGTGAGCAGTACCAGGTCTTTTTGGTTATTGTAAGTAGCCAAAGTGTTAGCCAGTTGATTCCTCAGATTGCGTTTAAGGTCTTCTACGTTGAGTTGGGCGATCATTTCTTCTACTTTAGCATTTTCGATACGGCGTTTTCGCACCCCAAAATCGAACAGGTTATAGGTCGCCGTAAAGTTGATGAAACCGTTAAACGTTTTCTGATTGACATTAAGCGTTCTCTCTTCTCCATCGTTTGTGGTACCGGAACCAGTAGCAAGGCTATACGTATAGGCCATGCCTGCATTAGTACTAATAGTAGGGTAGTTAGCGGCTTCATTAATCCGGGTATTGATACCAGCTAACTCTCTATCAATGAAGAGGTTTCTGAGGGATTGGTTATTTGCGAGCATTTTTGTTTCGAGGGCTTCCCAATCATAGGTTTGTGGTTCGTAAATAAGAGTATCAGCAAGTGTGTAAACACTGTTCAGTTCATCCTGCCCCATAGCCAAATTAAGGTTTCTGAGGGCTGTTTCGTAGGTGTTCTGTTGAATGAGATAGGTTGTTGAATCGTTAAAATAGGCATCCTGGGCTTGCAAAAGATCAAAAGTGCCAGACTGACCAAATTCCTTGCGGATATTTTGATAGTCTATTCGATCACGAGATAATTGCAGTACTTCTTCTAGGACGTCTAATTGTTCCTTTTGAATTAGAGCATTGTAATAGGCAAGTATAACTGATTGTATGGCGTTTTCCACAGCTAGTCGTGCGTTACCATTACTACGATTTTCTAATTCCTCTAGTTGTGACTTAGTGAATCGTACGCGATAACCGTCAAAAAGAATCCAACTCGCCTGCATACCCGGTGTAATACCAGTATTGAAGGAAGATATTTCGGGGATGAAAGAAATCGGGTTATTGATATTATTATAATTGTTATTGAAATTTACACTGAGATCGATGTTGGGATACCGCCCGGCAATAGCCCAGTCATTATTGTTCTTGGCAATTTCAAGGTCTCTCTCTGCAATTTGAATTTGATAATTGTTTTCCAGGCCGATTTGGATAGCATCTGCGAGACTAAGAGGTTCCTGTCCAAATGATAAACAATAGCAACCAATGGCCAAAAATAAACCAACACAAACTTTAAATAAACTTTTTCTCAAAAACATAACGTTTCAAATAAAAATTATAGAAAAAAACAATCCCCGTGGCACCTATTTTTGACAGATAATGATTCACTTTGAAAAAATCGATCTGAATAAGTGAGGAATAGATCAAAAAATTCAACCCCAGTCCTCCTAACGAAACAAGTACTGCCCCGATAAATGCCTGTTGAGTCGATCGTTTAAGCTGAAAAACAAACCTTTTCTGCAAAAAAAAATTGATGATCATTGCAATGGCGTAGGAAATAAACTGAGCCAACTGCAAGGTGAAACCAAATAAAATGAGAACCGAGTAAAGAAAATATTCTACAACGGTAGCCACCAGACCGGTGCTGGCGAATTTTGCTTTCAAAAGCACCAGCTCAATTATTTTGTCAAAATTGATCTTCATTGATCATCTTATTGCTTCATTCTTTCTTTTTCAAAAAAATGGACCAGTTCTTCCCAGTTGTTGACACGTGGGAATCTATTCTCGTGTACATTGTGATAGGCCGTAAAAAGAATCCCCGTACCACGGAAAGTCTCCAGGTTAAAGGCATGGTCATCAACCATATATTCCGCACCGATCACACTTTTATCACCAAGAAAAACAACGTTTTTCCAGTGGACAAAAGGAAAGTGTTCCGCTAGCCAGTCGTACTTATCTTCAAAGGAATTTCTAAATTCCATTGCTGCAGTAGTGATGTATACGTCGTAATGCTCCATTAAACGCTTCAAACCTTCCTGGCTTCCTGGAATAGGCGGGAGGTCACGAAAAAAACCTTTTTCAAATAAAACGCTGCGCATCTCTCTTGACCCCCTGATATCATAAATCTTTTTTCCCCAATAATCTTCTTTCGTCAAATGGTCACCATACATTTGTTCATAGAGCTGCAAAAATTTCGGAAGGACATCGGCAATCACTTCGTCCATGTCCAAAGCTATGCGTTTCTTCATTTTATTGATTTAGATTACTTAAGCAAGCGGATCTATTGTTTTCCCTAATTGCAGGATTGTAATACGAATAACATGATCACCACAAAGCCTGCTACACCCAGTAATAAAGTCCACAAATACTGATAGCCCTGGCCACCTGCTACCACTGGTTCCACCGATTCATAACTAGGTTTTTCCGCATTCCAGAGCATTGAAGCGTATACTTTAAACCGGTTTACCACTACCAACAGCACGGGTAGCAAGATCAAAATGATAGCGGTAATCGCTAATAATCCGAAGGAAACCGAAATAGCCATCGGAATAAGAAACTGAGCTTGAAGGCTTTTCTCGTACAATAATGGAGCCAAGCCGGCAAAAGTAGTAACGGACGTTAGTAATATTGGTCGAAAACGGGAAACCCCCGCTTCAAACAGGGCTTCCATTTGTTCTTTCCCTTCTTCTAACAGATCGTTGTAGGTGGCGATCATGACCAACGCGTCATTCACCAGGATACCTATCAAGGCAATAAGGCCCAACATTGAAAAAAGACTGATCGGTAAACCCATAATATAATGCCCCCAGCCTACGCCGATCATCCCAAACGGTATGCAGAGAAAGACCGCCAGGGTTTGACCTATGGAACGAAAGGTCAACGCAATAATTAAAAACATGAGTCCCAGTACGACGCTGCCCGTTAACTGGATAGAAGAAGCGGATTTTTGTTGTTCGCGAAACTGCCCTTCAAACTGTGCGATCACCCCGGGATAATTGGCTAAAATCGGTGGCAGTACTTCATTCTGAAGATTTGCCGTAACATCGCTCACGGAGACATCATCTTTGGCAATATCAGCTTCAACAAGTACTGCTCGCTTTCCATCGATGTGGTTAATATTGATAACCCCCCGTTCGATCTCGAGATTGGCAATTTCGGAAAGCGGGAACTCTCTACCATCGGCAAATCGTATCCGCATATCCTGCAGGTCGGTCAAATCGGAGCGATCTCTTTCATTATACCGTACCCAAACGCGCACCTCATCACGCCCTCGTTGCAAGCGCTGTACCTCACTACCAAAAAATCCTTGTCGCACCTGTGCTACTATTTCCTCTAAGTTTAAGCCTAGATAGAGTGCTTTTTCCTTGAGGCTGACGTTGATTTCGCGCAATCCTTCCTGATTATCATCCACAACATCGGTAAGCTCTTCAAGCTTGGCGAGTTCTGTTTTAATCTTTTCTGCTGCTTCGGAAAGTTGTTCGCTATTTTCTCCCATTACGGCAATGGATATCGGCTTTCCAAATACGGATTGCGAACCGTACGATACGATTTCTGCCTGGTAAATAGGGCCGGCTTCTTTCCTGATCAAGTTGGAAACGGTCCGTAAATTCAAACTATCCCTTTCTTCACCACCGAGTAATTGAATGTTGAGCGAACCTTCGTAGGTAGTCGGACCTATTTTGGTTTCTATTTGCTCAATCGCTTGCTTTTCATTGTTAAAATATTCTTTGCTCAATTGTTCGTTGGCGCGCCAGGCTGCTGCCCGGATGTGTTCCAGCCATTGTTGGGTAATATTTTCCCGGGTACCGGCGGGCATCTGAATATTGACGGCAATTTCATCCCTTTCAATGTTGGGGAAAAAGGTCGTTTGGATTATTCCCCCACCAATAGCACCAAAAGTGACGATCAGCATACCCACTAGAATCGCTATGGTGAAAAATTTGTTATGGAGAGCAAAGCGCAAAGTAGGAGCATAGGTTTTATCCCTTAGCCAATACAACACTTTTTCAAAGAAAATTTGTACGATGTTTTTCTGCCCGTCTTTATTTAATGCTTTGGAATGCGCTACGTGGGTAGGAAGGATGAAGGCTCCTTCTATTAATGAGAATACGAGTGAAAAGATGACCACGATCGCCATTTCCCGGAATATATCTCCTAGCCGGCCGTCAATGAAGAAAAAAGACGAAAAAGCAACAATTGTAGTGATGATGGCCGAAAAAACGGCGGGTAAAACCTGCATGGTTCCCTGCAATGCAGCTTTCAATCTCGGGACGCCCTTTTCGTGTTGTTTGTAAATATTTTCACCAATTACAATACCGTCATCCACGAGTATCCCGATCACCAATATCATCCCGAACAAGGAGATTACATTGATCGTAACATCCAAAGCATTGGCCAAAATAAACATCCCGGCAAATGAAATAGGAATCGCTAATGCTACCCAGAATGCCAGGCGATAATGGAGAAACATGGCCAACAAAATCAAAACAATGGTAAAACCTAGTATACCGTTCTCCGTTAGTAAGCCAATCCGGTCCATTAATACGGTAGACTGGTCGTTGATGATCGTTGCTTTTACCGCATTATTTTTTATGTTGAAATCATCAACGTACTTTCTGATTTTTTCGGTAATGGACAAAATATCTTCTTCAATGGTATTGGAGACGGTTACGACCACTGCCGGATCATCATTCAAATAGCTTCGGTCGGGACTATCTGCCCATTTATCACGAATATCCGCGATCTGATGCAAACGAACGATACCTCCTTCGGCAGTTTGTTTGACAATAATATCCCGGAGGCCTTTGGCGTAGTAGGATTTATTGCGAGCTCTTACCAGCAGTTCTTCCTCTTCTCCCTTGATTGTACCACCGGTTATTTCTAAGTTAGCAGCACGTACTGCCAGGGTGGCCTGCTGAAAAGTCAGATTGTAATTGCGCAAGTCTTTTTCTCTGAAGGCAATTTCTATTTCCTCATCGGGGAAACCGCTAAGCTCAACTTTTGATATACCATCCATAGCCAGGATTTCATCTTCCGCTTGCCGAGCAAATCGCTTCAATGTTTTTAGGGAGACATCTCCACTGATGGCAAAACTGATGGCCCTGCCTACATTTTCCAGTTTGTAAATGATCGGTGGCTCCATATCTACGGGGAAGGAACTGATCTGGTCCACCGCATTTTTTACGTCTTGCAATATCAAGTCGGTATCATATCCTTTCAATATTTCTACGCTAATGGAACCGGCATTTTCCTGTGAGGTAGACGTAACGCGTTCGACGCCCGTAACGCCTTTGAGGTTTTCCTCGATCTTATTGATAACGCCTTCTTCAATTTCTTCGGGAGAAGCACCCGGATAGACAATTCTTACACTGATCAGCCTGCTTTCCGTCTCCGGAAAAAAAGTGGAGTTCATCGTGAACAGGGAGACCAGGCCAAGAATAAAAATAGAGACCATCAACAAGTTGGCCGCTATCGGGTATTTGATAAAATAATCAATTAAGGATCTCATGATAGGCAATGCTTTTTACCGTCGGCGATTATTGGTTTAACTTGCTTGAAATAGCGGGGTTAGTTGAGTTATCTTGATCAGGATCTGAAGATGAACGCCCTGAAACCTTGACCGACATCCCTTCGAATATGCCCGGGAACGTCTCTTTGAGTAGCGGGGTTCCGTCTTTTATTCCCCTCAGGATCGCATCGTTTTCGGTTACTTTTACGACTTCAACCGGATGTAATTCCAGCGTAGTGTCGTTTACCGCATAGACCGCAGATTGTTCGATCAATAGATCTTTAGGGATCCTAACGGCATTATCAATTTGGCTGGCCTCTATATCACCGCGTAAGTACATCCCTTCGCGTAGGTTGTTTCCACTTACACTGACGAAAACGGTTATTGTTTGTGTATTGGGATCGATTTGATCATTTATTCTTTTAACTCTGCCGCTCCAATTTCCTTCGATGTCTTCCGAATTGAGTTTGACCCGGTTGCCCACCTTGATGTACTTTAGGTCTTTGAGCGCTACCGTAGCCTCCATTTCGTAATTGCTCGTGTTCATTAACACACCCAATTTTTGTCCAGCTCTTACCAATGCCCCCGGATTAATGGTAGCCTCGGTAATTACCCCACTGAAAGGAGCTTTAATAACATATTTTGACAACCTTTCCTCCGTACTTTTAATACTGTAGTATTGATTATACAAATTGCGTGAAGCGATGAATAGTTTTTCCTGATTATCGACAGGTTCAGGAAATGGAGGCAGGGTTTGTGCCAGATCAAAATTATCCAGGTAAGTTTTCCAATGGTCAAAGCTTTGAGGGTAGTCTATTTTTAGATCTGGCATCATCTGAGTGATCGCATTGAGCAAAGTACTTTTTTGGGCCTGAACGGACAGCTTAGCTTCCGTAGCATCGATTTTGATCAGTACGGAACCTTTGGGGAAGTAACTTCCTTCCTTAAAGGGACGGGAGGTAGCGCCCAAAGTACCCGAAACTTCGGTGAAAATGTCGATCTTATCAAAAGCAACTAAATCGCCCTGCACTTCCAAAGTGGTTGGAATGCTGCTATTGTGTACAATAAAAGTATCTACGGTTCTAACGATGGAGGGTGCAGGTTTGCGTGGAGGTGGCTGCTTACTTTCTACCATCCGGTTGGAGATCACAAAGCTTGCCGCAATGATCAATGCTGCTACTACAACTAAGATTCTACGAATTGTCAGACTCATGTCAGTAATTGAATGTTTATGTCTCTAACCACCGAGAATGACAAATGTTTTGGAAAGGTGAGGATAAATTTAGAGGTGTTTCTGCCACAAGGTGTCACCTAGGTGTCACCTTGACACCGGCCAATCATCAAAATTGATGATGCAAGCTCAGTTGCAATTGCCCCTTCCTCCAATTGTCCGTAGTTTGCAGCATCCATCCAAGTTGACCACGGAGCCCTTTCGTAATGCTATAGCCCATGGCGATATAGGTCCGGTTGCGGTCAAAAAGTTCTACAACCCGGTCTTCCCCTATGCTGCGTTGGCCATTGATGAATAATTCATTGTACAGCGCGATGTAAATGGCTCCCGGATCCAGGCTTTTTTTATTTAGTGGGACGTTTATGAAAAGGTTGTACCGGAATCGAGTTCTGAAATCCTGATTTTCAATGAATCTTTGTTCAAATCGAAAGCGGTGGGTTAAGAAAAACCGTTCGCCTATCTGGTGCGGCAATAGTGCTTCCTGGTAAATACGGTTTTCTTCTACCGTATTTTTACCATCACCGAATTCACCCGTACTAATGAAAGCGTATCCAATTGTGAATTTTGCGTTCGCATTATCGGGTTGATAGGTGAGGCCGCTGCGCAGTAAAAGTTGTTCCAGGTCACCAAGCAGGTTCCAGTTCCGGAATTGCTTATCTCCTTGAAAACCCCAGTTGCTTTCTCCGATAGTGGTATTCCAAAAATACATATACCAGGCTCCTGTCTGGCCCTCATCGATCTGCGCAACACTGTTAAGGGTAAATAGATTGAAAAGGATTAATACTAACCCGGTTTTTAGGCTGTTCGACATATTGGTTTATTTCTGTATCAAGTAAGATGACAGGTACAATTTCATTCACTTACGATTTAATAACTGTAGTCCCACTCAATTTGTAAATGACAAAATCGGAATATCAATCCCGAGGCTAAACATCACCCGCAAAGTCCTAAGGTTCGTTTTTTCATCATTTTCCAGGATTTCCCGCACATTTGGTCCAAACTGGAAACCTCCACCGAGGAAAAAAGGAGTGTTGGGAAAGTTGAGAAAAACATGAGCACCGGGCGATAATACATTGGCAAATGAAACTTCAGGAAGAATGTCCAGGTTGTTCTGGTCGTCAGCATCAATTCTGTAAGCCGTCAAGGCTCCCAGGTCAATAATGGGTACAAAAAGGGAGAGTGAATAATTCGAATTTTTACTGATCTTTTTACTGAAGGCAAAGCCAACGGGTACGAAAAGGCCGTAACTGTTAAAAATATTTTCGCTATCGACGGCTGAATCGTCAAGGATAAATTCATGAGCCAGCGTCCCGCCAAAGTAAGCATTCAGGTCAACGGAAAAGGGTCTGATCCTTTTGTTTTGCGAACTCCCTTTGGGCATAGCAATATTTTGAAAAGCTTTTTGGATAGCGGTAGTGCTATCTGCTGCGGCTACGTCTGCCAAAAAATGACCATATCGGAAGATATTGTTCCGGTACTTAGAATATGCGTAACTCGTAGTATCGAATCGTTCCATTTTTTCGGTCAGGCTTCTGTTCGCCAATTGTAGTTGTGTGATCTCGTTATTCCTTACCTGAAAGAGCCGGTCTTCTGGTGTCAAAAATTGTATTTGCGCTTTCAGGCGTGCAATTTCGGATTCATTATTGCTGATTTGATCTTGCCACCGTCCCCGTTTTTTGCTTGCAATAGGGTAAGCATCAAACAATTCAATCAATTGTAAAACATTGTTAAAAGCATAGCGGTAATTGTTTTGGTCCGAATGTTGAACGAGTTCTAATAGATTCCGGTTGATCTCTGGAATATTCTTTAATCCGGGGTAGGTACCGGCTAGTGTTTGCAGTTCTGACCCGCCGGTGAAACTGGGTAAAATCGGGGTTTCAAGAATATTATTGACTAATCCCATAGCTAGTTCGATCCTCGACAATAATTTAGATTGGTTATTGGAAGCCGTATCCAGAACCGTCAATTGCTGAACCATTTGAGTCGCGATACTGGCCAGGCCGCGGGAGTCGAGTGTAAGATCTTCGGTTATGGAGGATATCCGTTGGTACAGCAAGCCTAAGAAAAGCTGCCGCTGAAGATCGTTGTTTAAGATCCGGGACAGTTGGTTTGGTTTCAACCAAGCCAAAGTATCCTTATCGTTTTCAGGAACGACGGCAAGGGAATACAATAACTGAGTACCGGAATGAAGAATGCCGTAATAGGTGGATGCATTACGGTAGGATTGTAGAAGGGCTTGGTTATCGCCTGCGGTTTCCAGGTTCGTTAAGGCTTCCTTTAATTGGTCAAGTACTGTAATACAAGCTTGAATATTATTGGTTAAGGCTTCGTAAGTCGTTTCGACGGTGTTTTGTTTCTGCCGTTCTTTTTTCAAATAAGGGCTTTGCGCACTAAAATCGGGATAGTCCGCCACCAATTTTAAGGTGTGTTGGGCAAGTAATCTTTCTACTTGCTGGAGGTATCCGATTTTTTCTGAAGCATTCGTGTTTTTAGGCAACGCTTCGATTCTTTCGAGGAGAGCTACCTGGTAGGCAAAGGCTTGCCAAAGGTGTTCTTCAACATTTGCGTCGTCTTTCCAAAAATTTTGTTCTGTTTGGATATTATTCTTAAGCGTCTCCTTGAGTTCGTCAACCAGAGCTACGGAATCTACGGTGGTAGTATCGGATAATATTTTTAAGGTTTCTACGGCAGATTCGAAATCGCGTAGATCTTCGTAAAAACTTTCCAGTTCGTGAACGATCAAGTAACCGGCGTCGTCCTTGCGTAATAACTCTCTGACCATGGATAAACCGATTTTTCTCAATTCTGAAGCCCCGGGTACCGGATTATCGAAGGTCTCATAGTATTGATTAAAAGAAGGATAGGTTTTTAGTACATCATAATCGAGTTTCCCATTGAGAAAAGCATCAATTTCGTTCAGGTAATTCCCTTCTTTGTTTTTGAAAAAACTACTGTAGGCGAATGTCTCCGATTTATCCATTAAGAAAAATACTTTTCCGCTTTGTTCTGGAAATTTATCGAATGCAGAAAAGTCTATTTCATTGACCATTGTTTTAATTTCCTCTTCAAAATTAACTAGTGCAAGGAAGGTTTTTTTCAACTGCTGGTTGGTGGAATCGAAAGTAGCAACCAATGCCTCCAACGCTTTGGGATTAGGCGTATTGATGAGATTATCATGCAGCAGTTTTTCACTTTCAAAGCGGCGCCGGCTAAACTCCCCGCTAGCATAACCCAGGATATCAGGTAGAGAAAATTCTCGTTGGGCCAGGTCTATGAGCCGGTAAACCAGTAACAGATTAAAGGCTCTGGAATCATGAGCAGCAATATTCCCCGATTCGGTGAGGTAATTGGAAATATTTAAGGATAGGGTATTCAGATCTTTGGCGAAAGCCAGACGTGCGTTGGAAAGGATGGCCCGGTAATTGGTTACGTCTAGGTCTTGTAGATAATCATAAGAATTGGGAAATAGGTAGTTCAGCTTTTTGTCCCCCAGATCATTTTGCAATTTTAAAAGAAACGTTTGGATCAATTCCTCTTGCGTTCTTTTGGATACCCAATCCGCAAAACCAGACAGAAAATTGGCGGCAAAAGAAGCCGGATCGGCAGAGGAGATTTCTCTGATTTTACTGGAAGCTTCCGCAAATGCCGTTTCGTCATTGATCCGGGGTAGTTGATAGTCGGCAATTAACTTTTCAGCGTTCAGCATTTGCCGGTTTGCATAAACGTTGGCATTTGTTAACTGTTTTAGAATAGCTTCCCGCTTACCGTCACCTCTAAGAAAACGGACCGTTGCTTCGTACTCTTTTTGGTTGAACTGGTTCTTGAGCGTATCTATTTGACTTAAAATGGAACTCAAATAAGGGTTGTTTTGGTAGTTTCTGAGGATAGCATCTGCACTGGTACCGTTTTCTAAAGCTTCTTCCTTTGATTGGTAAGTATAGGCCGCTAAAATTCCGAAAGGGTCCAGGGTATCTACTTTCTCTTCAAAAGTCAGGGAACGGGTTAGGATAACTGCTGAATCTTGGGGTATTGTTTTTCTTAATTGAGGATTTTCAATCCATCTCGATAATTTCAATACCTCTGTTGACAAACTTTGGGATTGTCCCTCTAGTGTTAGATGACTCAACAAGAACAATATTGGTAAAAACAACCAGCGCTTCCACATCATCATTGTTTCCTTGATTTGATCCATAATTTAAGGATTAGTAACTATTTTACTTTCGAAGGTGTTTTTGGCATCCTTCATGCAGGTGAAGAAATTGTCAATGGCAGCATTTTTCAAAGCATCGTTATCCCTGACAATTCTCCATCGATCCTCCGGGTCTTCAGGAATGATTTTATTTAAAAGTTGTTTTTTGTACTTTATTCTGACTTGCATCAGAGAGCGGTTAATTTCTTGAAAAGTACCTTCATCCCAGGCGGAACCCTGGCGGGAAAATTGGAATCGTTTCCGGATGATGATGCCGGTCTGAGTTCTAATTTCTCCAATAATTTCCATGACTAAATTTGAAGGAGTCTCCTCCTCGCGCGCCTCGATTGACGGGGTTTCGGCTACATGCAGAGCCATGAAATTGTTGAGTGCATTGGTAAGCATTTCTGTTTTTTGTAAACAAATTTTATGGTCATCAGCACTCAATGCGGTCAGCAAATCGTGACAAGCACTCAACAAATGATCCTCTGCCTCCAGATCTTTAACACCGATAATTTGCGCCGAAAAATGCTCCACTACGGAAAGAAGCTTGGTAGTCTTCTCCATAAAAACCGCTTCTTCAAAGTCTTCTTTCCCTTGAAAAGAAGATCGTTTTGCTTCGATGACCTGAGGTAATACCGAGAAAGTATGGGCAAGTTGATCCTTAATTAGCATATTGGTTTTTATCTGATTAGCTTGTGTTTTTGTTCCCACAAATTAACAAAATTCGTTCAAGGCGTGGAACTTATTAGAGGAATAATCCACTGAAGTATGTTTTGGCTATTGTGATTATGTTCTGAAACCAACAAAAAAGATGTTCCTTTTCTCAAAAAGGCGTTAAAATGTCAATATCATCTTATCTTTAAACAAAATAATATTGTGGTATGGAAGCTTCTTTTCCTTTACTTTTTGCGGCCGTCGTTGGTTTTACTCATGCATTCGAAGCGGATCATTTATTGGCGGTCAGCAGTATTGTAACCAAACGCGACAATTGGCTCCTGGCGATCAACGATGGGATTTATTGGGGAATGGGCCATACTTCCACCATCTTTTTTATCGGCCTTTTAATGATCATTGGAAAGGCTACTTTTCTCAATGGTTTATTCGGGTATTTTGAAGCGGGTGTAGGGCTTATGCTGATTTTATTAGGAGTATTTCGGCTCTATCAGTATTTTGGAAAAAAAAGGGCAACACCAACACAACATTGATCCCAGTAAAAACCATAACCTCGCTTACGGTGTAGGCCTGGTGCATGGTCTGGCCGGAAGCGGAGCGATGATCTTGTTGGTCATGACTGAAATTCAAAGCAGTTTTAACAGTATTTTGTATCTGCTGATCTTTGGGATTGGCTCAATCGCGGGAATGTTAATTGCTGCCGGCATTCTTAACCTGCCTTTTTCTAAGAAAATAACCGGGCAAAGCTGGCTGCAGATCGGTTTGATCCTGGTTTCTTCACTGCTTTGTATTGGTTATGGGGCCTACGTGATGGTCGAAAATCTATGGTTTCCTATTTAACGGTCTTTCGAGTCAGCGATCATATGCAATGGCGGGATTAACGCTAATTCCACAGCCTTTTGTACCGCCTGCGTACGCCTTTTAACATCTAACTTGCTGAATAAATTTGAAGTATGGGTTTTAATCGTCGAAATGGAAACGTACAGGGTATCTGCAATTTCCTGATTGGAATAACCCCGGGCTATGAGTTGCAACACTTCATATTCCCTATTGCTGATATTGAAATCAGCCGGAGACCGTAAGGTGATTTTTTCCCTTGATAGTGTTGGTGGTGTTAAAGTAGCACTTTCTTCCTTAATTTGTCTTTTTACCAACTGGTTTCCCAGCCAAATCCCCAACCCCATAAACACAATAGCTATCAACCCACCATAGATCTCCAGTCTGAATATCCTTATCAGAAAATTGTATTCCACGACCTTCAATACTATGGCGATGAAAGCTATGATTATACCATAGAGTAAAATGGGGTTTTTCATGCTTTGTTTGCTTATTTAGATACCAGATACCAGATACCAGATACCAGATACCAGATTCTCAACTCTCGAACTCGTTTAATGCGTTCAAACCCGTTCAATCACAATCGCCGAAGCACCACCACCACCATTACATAACGTTGCCAGTCCGGTAGAGGCATCTTTTTGCTGAAGTACATTACACAAAGTCGTTACGATCCGCGCACCGGAAGCACCCAGCGGGTGACCCAGGCTTACGCCGCCGCCGAATACATTGAGTTTGTCCATACCCACGTTGAGTGTTTGGTCAAAAGCAATAGGAACTACCGCAAAGGCTTCGTTTACCTCTACGAAATCAATATCTGAAAATGCCATTCCTGCCCTTTTTAAAGCTTTTGGCGCTGCCAGGGTAGGGGCAGTGGTAAACCACTCCGGTTCCTGGGCCGCATCAGCAAAAGAAATGATCCTAGCTATGGGTTTCAGGCCAAGTGCTTCCACTTTCTCCTTGCTGGCCAAGACCAGTGCCGCAGCACCGTCGTTGATGGTAGAGGCATTAGCAGCCGTCACGGTACCCTCTTTACTAAAGGCAGGACGGAGTTGGGGTATTTTTTCAAATTTTACGCGTTTGTATTCTTCGTCTTCATCTACCAAGAGGGGATCACCTTTCCTTTGAGGTACGGAAACGGGTACGATTTCCGATTTAAACCAGCCCTTTTCTGTCGTCTCTGCAGCTAGTTTGTAGGATCTGATGGCATATTCATCCTGGCTTTCCCGGCTGATGTTGTGCTTAACGGCCGTATTGTCGGCAGAGACGCCCATCGCTTTGTGATCGTAAGCATCGGTTAAGCCGTCTTTGGCCAGTCCGTCGATGATTTCCGTATTGCCGTACTTATGTCCCCACCGTAATTTGGGCATGTAAAAAGGAATATTGCTCATGCTTTCCATACCACCTGCAACAACGATGTCGTTTTGCCCCAGCATAATGGATTGGGCACCGAACATGATGGATTTCATACCCGAAGAACAGACCTTGTTGACCGTCGTACAAGGTACATGAATGCCGATACCGGCGCCGAGGGCCGCCTGACGTGCTGGTGCCTGTCCTAAGTTAGCGGATACAACATTTCCCATCAATACTTCTTCTACTTCGCCGGCATCAATACCTGCTTTTTCTAAGCCCCCTTTGATGGCTGCACTGCCTAGCTTAGTAGCAGATAAAGACGACAAAACACCACCAAAACTTCCCATAGCGGTTCTTACTGCAGAGATGATATATACTTCTTTCATGGTTATTATTCGGTTGATTTAGTTTGCAATGCTTTAACAAAAGACAAAGTAAACGAAAATTTGGTTGACTCATCTTTTAATGGAATAGGAACTTTCTTGAGCTTTATAAAGTTTGAACTAATAGTTGCTATTATAAGCTAAAGTTCTTATATTTGCCATCCCTTCGAAGGAGGGGTAAACAACATCGCGGCGTGGAGCAGTTGGTAGCT
>CAZHNG010000015.1:0-37346 GCA_964533785.1 uncultured Saprospiraceae bacterium
CACCGTACACTTACTTGTGGAGCAGCGGAGCGACGACGCAAACGGCGAACGACCTTCCTGCCGGTACCCATACGGTAACGGTAACGGATGCGAAGAACTGTACGGCCGAAGCAAGTGCTGTAATTGGACAACCGGAATCTGCGCCTGTGGTAGATGCAGGGGAAGACGAGGCTATCTGTCTCGGAGAAAGTGTTACCATTTCGGCATCAGCAACCGGTGGTACGCCTGAATATACTTACGAGTGGGATAATGGCCTGGGAGTTGGTCAAAGTCATGTTGTAAGCCCAGGCTCAGAGACGGTTTACACCGTAACAGTCACGGACAGTAAGGGATGTACTAGCGTTGATCAGGTTGTGGTAAGTATTAACCTAGACCCGATAGCAGATTTTGTAGCACCTTCTGGTAATATTTGTGAAGATGACTTAGCGACCTTTGTCGCACAAGCTATTGATCCGGACGCTACTTACACCTGGAACTTTGGCGAGGGGGCAAATCCTGCGGTTGCTACCGGAGCTGGTCCACATGATGTGTTGTACAGTACAGATTTAGGATTAGCAAGTGTTAATGTGACCTTATCTGTGGAAAGGAATGGTTGTACAGCAGAAAGAACGAAAGGCATTAAAGTAAGAACCCGTACGATCGATCTGGTACTTTCAGCAGATAAAACTGATCCTACTTGCACTGGAAACGATGGTACCATAAACATTATCTCCGAGGACATAGAGAATGGATGTTTAGAGTTCAGCCTGGATGAAGTGAATTGGCAGACAGAGAAAGTGTTTACCGGTTTGAGTTCGGGGGCATACCAGATTTACATCAGGTATTGTAATGAAGATTGTCCCGACGTATATGGTGATATCATTGAGTTAGTGGATCCCGAAGATCCAACAGCGACGATTATAGATGTAACCACCCCTGAGTGTATAGGAACAGCGACAGGATCCGCAACCGTACAAGTAACGGGCGGTAAAGCACCTTATCAATATCAATGGAGTAATGGAGAGGCTACAGCTACGGCGACTGCATTGTCCGCAGGCTTGAACACTGTTACCATAACAGATAATAACAATTGTACAGTAGAGGCTAGCGTAACTATTGAAAACCCTGTTGAAATCTCAGTTAACACTACTGTTACGGATGTAAGTTGCTTTGGATTTGCCGATGGTAGCATCCAATTGACAATACAAGAGGGAGGAACCGCACCGTTTACTTTCTTATGGTCTAATGGAGAAACGGCCAAAGATATTGATGGTCTAACGGCCGGTGATTATACCGTTACCGTTACAGATGCTAATGGATGTGAAATTATCGAAGCGGCATCAGTTGCAGAACCGACCGAAATCGAACTACGTGCGAGCCGATTTGACATCAGTTGTACAGGAGCAGGTGATGGCTCTATAAACCTTACAATTGAGGGAGGTACACCACCATACACCTATAATTGGTCAAACGGCAGAACTGAGCAGAACATTGATAACCTGGAGCCTGGTTTATATACAGTGGTAGTAACAGATACTAAGGCTTGTGAAGCGACACTAAGTATAGAAATTTTTGAACCAGCAGTACTGGGAGTTACTACAGATGTTAATGATGCCAGTTGTAGTGATGGAACCGACGGAACTATTACTGCTTCGGTAACGGGAGGGACTTTACCATACACGTACTTATGGTCTAACGGAATAACCAGTAGAGAAGCGACAGGATTAGCACCGGGCACCTATACACTAACCGTGACAGATGCTAAGGGATGTACTACTGAAACTTCGGCTACTGTCGATGCACCATCAGCATTAGAATTGCTTACTACCAAACAAGATGTAGGCTGCGTTGGGGAAGCTACCGGAAGCATAGATCTTGAAGTTACAGGTGGTACGCCTACCTATTTGTACCGCTGGTCTAACGGGGCATTCACAGAAGACATCAGCAATTTGACAACGGGTACGTACACCGTCACCGTCACGGATGCAAATGGATGTAATGCAACGGCACAGGTAACCATTGGACAAACGCCGGCGTTAACGCTTTCTACAACCATAAACAACTTGAGTTGTAATGGAGCGAATGATGGTTCGGTCGACCTTGAAATAACAGGAGGAACAGAACCATACAACATAAACTGGTCTACCGGTGGGAATGGTACTTCAATAAATGATCTTTCAGCAGGAACTTACACCGTTATTGTAACTGATGCGAACAGGTGCCGGGAAAGAGCAACGGTTGAAGTGACGGAACCAGCAGTGTTAAGTTGTGAAAGCATCGTACCACAGGATGCTACCGGTGCCGGCCTGGCCAACGGAAGTATTGATTTAACTCCAACAGGTGGAACAGTACCTTACACCTACTTATGGTCAAATGGTGCTATAACTCAAGACTTGGATGACGTTCCGGCAGGAACCTACGCAGTCACAATAACCGATGCAAATAATTGTACTACAACTTGTTCTGCAACTATTAATGAACCTTCGCCAATCAGCTGTACTTTAGAAGCTACTGATGTGAGTTGCGCCAACGAAACAGATGGTGTTATAACGGTATCTGTTACCGGCGGCAGTGGAACCTACGAGTGTAGTTTGGACAATGTAAACTTCACTACCGACAAGGTCTTCACCGGTCTACCAGCAGGTATTTATACGGTATACGTGCGCGATGCAAATGAGCCGTTAATCATATCAAGCTGCCAGGCAGAGATCGGTGAACCTGGAAGCATAACACTCGATCTGGATCCGATCGATGCAGGATGTTTCGACAGTGAAGATGGTAGCGTAGATCTAACCGTATCCGGAGGCGTTGCTCCTTATTCTTATGAATGGTCAAATGGCGAAATAAGCGAAGACTTACTTTTTGTGGGACCTGGTCGATATACTGTTACTGTGACTGACGCCAATGGTTGTACTGTTCAGGGAATAGCAGATGTATTTGCTCCGGAAGAAATGTTTATCGATGTAGTTGATGTTGAGGATGTCAGCTGTTTCGGAGGAAATGATGGCAGCCTGGACTTCCTCGTCTTCAACGGAACGCCACCGTATGATTTCAATTTGGTGAATGATAACACCAATGAGATCTTCGATGAGTTCCAGGCACTGCCGGCAGGTCGTTATACGATCATTGTTTCTGATGCGAATAGTTGTATTCAATTTGAAACCGTATTTATTGATCAACCGGATCAATTGATCGTAGGTGCTACAACTTCGGATGTCAATTGTAATGGAGGCAATGATGGAAGTATCAACCTGAATATTAGCGGAGGCACCGCACCGTTTACGGTTGATTGGTCGAATGGAGATACGGGAGCTTTCATTGATAATCTTGCGGAAGGAACTTACGAAGCCACCATAACGGATCAAAATGGATGTGAGGAATTTGTGTCCATTGAAATAGATGAACCAAGTGCGATAGAATTGAGTACAGAAGTCACCGAAGTAAGTTGTAATGCAGGCACGGACGGACGAATTAATCTAATCGTTGCGGGAGGAACTTCTCCGTATACTTATAACTGGTCAAATGGTGCAACCACCCAGGATCTTATCAACGTATCGAGTGGCGTATATACTGTTACCGTAACGGATGTCAATGGTTGTGAAGAGGTCATAACGGATATTATAGGAGAGCCTGCGGCAATAGGTACTGACCTGGTGATTACCAATGTTAGTTGTTTCGGAGAAAGTGACGGAAATATTGAATTGACGGTTATTGGCGGAGAAGCTCCGTATACCTACGCCTGGTCAAATGGCGCAGAAACTGAGGATATTGATGGATTACCGGCTGGTCTTTACACCGTAACAATTACTGATGCCAATCAGTGTGAAGTAATTGTCGATGCCAACGTTTCACAAAGGCCGGCGCTCACAGCTAACTTAACGAGCAACGATGTTAGTTGCTTCGGTGGAGAGGATGGAGCTATTAATGCAGAAGTTAGTGGTGGAAGACCGCCATATACTTACTTATGGTCTGAAGGTTCTGCCACTGAAAACTTGAGCAATCTTACGGCAGGAGTCTATACGGTCACGGTCACGGATCGCAATGATTGTCAAATTATTGAAACGATAGAGATCAGCGAGCCGGCATTGCTTGAATTGGGAATCACTAATGAAGCAGTCACTTGTAATGACGGAGCAGACGGCAGTGTAGATCTGGTAGTGAACGGAGGAACAGCGCCTTACAGTTATGAATGGTCGAACGGAGCAATTTCCGAAGATCTGAGTAATATAGGTGCGGGTAATTACGCAGTAACAGTTACGGACTTTAATGGCTGTGTTGAGACCATTACAACAACTGTGACCGAGCCAGCTGCATTGGTCTGTGAAAGCATTATACCTACCGATGCCAGCGGCGAAGGACTCTCTAATGGTAGCATTGATCTGACAGTGGCAGGAGGAACAGCGCCGTACATTTACATTTGGTCAAATGGTGCAAGGACACAAGATCTTGCCAATATCCCAGCAGGTAACTACTCCGTTACGATCACGGATGATAATGGGTGTACGACCAGTTGCTCAGCAACAGTTGACGAACCTGCCGGCGTAACTTGTTCTGTGGAAACTATACCCGCGCTCTGTTTTGATGATGAAAATGGAATCATTACCGTAAATGCATTTGGAGGTAGCGGAAATTATGAGTTCAGTCTGGATGGTAATACCTATCAAACTTCAAATGAATTTACCGGCCTTGCAGCGGGTATTTATACGGTTTACGTGCGTGACGTTCAAGAACTGTTGAGTGTTTCTACCTGTCAGGGCGTTGTTACGGAGCCCAATCGTATGCAGCCAAATCTTTCAAAAATAGATGTAAGCTGTAATGGCGGTAGTGACGGTTCGATCAATCTGAGAATGAGTGGTGGTGTTCAACCCTATACCTTCTCATGGTCCAATGGTGCGACGACTGAGGATATCTTTGATTTAGAGGCCGGGCAATACACCGTTACGGTGACTGATGATAATGGCTGTGTGATTTCAGCTACGATAAGCTTGAACGAGCCTGAGACCCTTGCTCTTGCCTTTGATGAATACGACGTAAGATGTAGCGGAGAGGATGACGGCCGCGTCGATCTTATGGTTAGCGGAGGTACATCACCTTATACTTATCAATGGTCCAATGGAGCAACTACTCAGGATATCAATGGAGTGCCGGCAGGCATTTACCGGGTTACTGTTGTGGATGCTCAGGGTTGTACGACTGAGGGAGCGGCATTAGTTGGCCAATCTCAAGAATTGTTGAGCATGAACCTGAACCCACAACCAGAAAGTTGTTTGGGTACTGGTGACGGTGCCGTTATCGTTGAGGTATTTGGAGGTTCTCCACCGTATAACTACTTATGGTCAACTGGAGCAACGACCAAGGATCTTACAGGCATCGGTGCCGGAACCTATACCCTAGAAGTAAGCGACGCCCGCGGTTGTGTACGTTCTACTTCTGTAGAAGTGATCGCTCCGGTAGAAATTACTGCTACTCTATCGAAAACAGATGTCACTTGCTTCGGTGGAGTCGACGGTAGTATCGATCTGAGTGTAAGCGGCGGTACCGCACCGTATACTTACAATTGGTCGAATGGGGCTACTACGCAGGATTTGAGTAATGTGAGAGCCGGCACTTACAGCGTAGAGATCTCCGACTCCAAAGGTTGCAGAACGATTGCATCCGTTGAAGTAGGCGAACCGGAAGAAATGATCCTTATTGCTAATAAGCTCAACCTGAGTTGTAATGGAGGGGACGCCGGAGCCATCAACTTGATCGTAGGCGGAGGTGTTGGACCATACACTTACATTTGGTCAAACGGAATGGTAACCGAAGACCTGGATGATTTACAGGCAGGAACTTATTCTGTAACAGTAACGGATGCCAATGGCTGTGAGAAGATTACCGAAACTACTATTGCCGAACCTGCTCCATTAACAATAGAGTTCTTAGGAGCTGTTTGTAATAGCAATGGTTCTCCCGGTGATCCTAATGATGATATTTATACCTTCAATGTGATAGTAAGAAAAGGTAACAGTACCGGCACCTGGACTGCTAACAACGGTGTAAGGGGTGAATTCGGAAAGCCAATTGAATTTGGTCCGTTCCCAATTCAGGATGGTGACTTTAACCTTACCGTATCGGATGATGCAAATGCAACATGCCAGGAATCTCTGGTGGTAACTGCTCCTGAGACTTGTTCGAACCAGTGTGGTATTTTTGCGAACCTTGTTAATGAATCTTGTAATGATAACGAAACGCCAATCGATCCGACCGATGATACCTTTACGATCACACTCCTAATAGACGGTGTCAATACCGACAGCCGCTGGAGAAGCAGTGATGGTAAAGAGGGAGACTATGGCGTACCCGTAGAATTCGGTCCGTTCCCGGTAAGTGATGAATCCAGGTTCATTATCTTCCAGGATGTGACTGCTGGTAAGTGTAGATACATCTACGAGGTTAAACCACGCTCGCACTGTTCGGAACTTTGTAACATCAGAGTTGTACAAACCGAATTTGCTTGTAACGATAACGGTACGCCGAACAACACGGCGGATGACTTCTATACCGCGACCATCGTAGTTACCGGTGGTATTAGTGCCAACTGGGTTGCTGACGGTGGTGCCATGACCGGTGCTTATGATCAGCCTTATCAACTTGGACCATTCCCGATCAATAGCGGCACCTTATCCATGAGTTTCGCTGACGAAATCTACGATGTTTGTACGGCAGAGCTTAATATTGATCCGGTAGCTGCCTGTGCGCTTGAAAACTGTGAAATTGAAGCACAGACCAGCAATATTGTTTGCAGCGATAACGGAACACCAGATGATCCGGATGACGATACCTTCACCTTTGACCTTGCGGTGACCGGTAATAACAGTAGTAGTCGCTGGACAACTCTCATCAATGGCGTTCAGTTCAGTGGAGAATATAATACCGTGGTTAATGTAGGGCCATTCCCGATAAATGGCGGCGAAGCACTGGACTTTGATGTCAATGATTCTGAATTGTTCACCTGTATGAGCAGTCTGACGGTCTATCCACCAGCATCCTGTTCAGATCAATGTGGAATAACGGTTTCTATTGATAATCTGTTCTTTGATGAAAACGGAACACCGGGTGATCGTTCCGATGACAATTATTCCCTGGAGATAATGGCATTCAGCAGTATTAATCCACAGGGTGATTGGTCCGCTGAAATAAATGGCACGATCTACAACGGTCAGTTCGGCGAAGGAAAGATTATTGGACCTTTCGCTGTAATGGACGGATTACTCGAGTTTGTGGTTTCCGATGTAGCTAATTCTGGTTGTGGTGAACCAATATCATTCCTACCTTATATGGAGCCATGTGATATTAGAGCATTAACTGCTAACATCATTTGTAATGATAATGGCACTCCGGATAATGTGTCGGATGATACTTATACCTTCGATGTGATGGTCATCAGCCCAGATGGTAGTGCTACGGGTTCATGGTCAGCAACAGACTTGGGACGTAATCGAGGAAACTACGGTGAGATCGTTACCTTCGGTCCATACGCCATTGATGAGGACGTTGAATTCCGGATCTTCGATGATGCCAACAGCAATTGCTTCACTCAAGTAGTAATGACCGCACCAGAAGAATGTAATGCCTCTTGTACTATTGAAGCAGTTGCTCAGCATGTTGTTTGCGTAATGGATGAAACAGCTGATATTGATGATGATGAGTTTACGTTTGAACTGCTAGTTACCGGTCAACAATCAGGGTTTGAATGGCAAACGGTCATAGGAGGTATTACCTATACCGGATATTACGGAATGCCGAAGCAACTCGGACCATTTGCGATTAGCGATGGAGAGCTGTCCTTGGTCGTTACGGATAAAGACACTCCCGAATGTAGTGATGAGGTTGTCGTGATACCACCAACACCTGTTATTCCGGAAGGGGATCTGATCGTAGGATGTGCCAATTCAAATCACTATTGTCCGAACCTTCTGCAAAACATCCTGTTATACGCAACTGATCCTTATGACTGTACGGCAACGATTGAAATACCATTCCCAAGTGTCATGACGACTTGTGCTGACGGGTGGTTCGCAGAAACTGAACTGTTTGATGAAGCGGGAGCGCTCATTACTACCATAGGCGCTAATGCCTCACGCATTGTCGGAGGGCTTGGAGTAGGTGATTATACCGTGAGATATATCGTCACAGATCTTTGCGGTAAGCAAGCTACTCAGGATTGTATCATCAGGGTAGAAGATACGCATGCTCCAATTGTCACCTGTATGAATGGTATGGAAGTGAATGTAGCTGAAGTCGGAACTACCAGAATTTACACAGACCAAATAGATTTGGGAAGTTATGATAATTGTGCTATTGCCAGCTTACAGGTGAGAAGGGCCTACATGACCGTTGATGAAAACTGCGGTGATGATGATCGTCCGTATTACTCTGCCTGGGCAGATTACGTTGAAGTAGGTTGTTGCGATGTAGGTCAGATCATAACGGTAGAAGTAAGAGCCATCGATGTGAATGGTAATGAAAGTATTTGCTGGACAGACGTCATGGTAGTTGACAACAAAGCACCAAGCTTCGTTTCAAATACGGATGAGACCATTAACGTGGATTGTAATGATTTACCTGCGGGTATTAACCTAAGTCTTCCCGCAGATCTACAAGTTACCTTTGGTATGCCAACCGTAGCGGATAATTGTATGGTCCAGGTAGTGGAGCTAGAGCCGGAGGTTAATATGGTCGATGACTGCAACGGCACCATTACGAGAAGGTTTATCGCTACTGACGATGCCGGCAATGAGTCTGATACTTTTGAACAGGTAATCAACATTACCGGTGGGGCCGGTTCCGGACAATTCCAGGGTGAAGATGAAAACGGCTGGGGTGAAGACGCCAGCAAAGATGGCGTCAGCAACGTAGAGAACAAGAAGGAGGAAGACCGTGCATCGGGAACTCGAAACCATACACCGGTTGACACGGAAGCTTTCACATTGCATCAGAATTACCCGAATCCGTTCATGTACGAAACCAAGATTACATTTGATCTTCCCGAAGGTGGAAACGGAAAGCTTATTATCCACGACATCTCAGGAAATATCTTGAAAGTATTGAGCGGAGAATTCGTAAAAGGACGCAACGAAATCATGTTAGATCGGGGAGATCTGCCTTATGGCATACTCTTCTATACTCTAGAGACAGATAACTATCAAGCCACTAGGCGAATGATACTACTCGAATAAATGTAGGATAGTGTTATTACCCAAGAATATGAAGCAGGGAAGAGCTTTATTAAAAGTACTTAAAGTTCAGATCTGCTTGATTTTCTATGGGTGAAATACTCAGAATTTTTTTGATTACTCAACAATTTACGCAAGTAAACGCAAAAACAGTTTTATCGCCTTTTCCTTGGAGCTATATGCCAAGGTAACAATAGAACCAGCTTGTTTTCCAATGATTTTGTGAAAAATGGGCTGGTTTTTTTATTGGAGAGAACACTATACACATTAGGATTTGATGTGGTGCCATTATTTCCGCTCATTATTAATTCTTTTTTAACATTATTGATGAGTTCGTTATCAAAACACTATGGGCAGGTATGTTTGCGGTAAAGTAAGAGGAAGGAAAAATAAAATGTGTAAAATATTGATTGTCAAAGATAAGATTGCTTGGAGCCAATTTAAGCGTTGGAAAAAACAACCAGTACTTATTGTATATATTATAGATATAGATTATCTTTGAACGAAATCCTCCTATTTTTTCTTCTGGATTACAGAATAAGTTTCACTATCTAATTGATAGACAAGGCTTTAATAAGCTGTTATTATCAGGGCAAAACAAATTTCACCTCATTTACTTCTTTTAAAACAAATTTACTCCTCTTTGGAGGGATAAAAATACATTTTGATGGGCTATTACCGACGACCTTAATAGCAAATCGAAATTCTAAATATAATCCTAAGAATTAAAGAATTATGGGTAAAGGAAAGGAAGCCGATTAAAGACGACGATAACGACCTAAACAAACTTTAAGCTTCCATCTAGTTCCCTTAACAAAAAAAATCTCATGATGAAGCACCTTTTTACACGATTTAGCCTTCTATTTGAAGGTTGTGCAAATTTTATGAAAAAAAATCGCCATGTTTCAGCGCTACTCGCCGCTTTCATGGTGATGACTCCTTCCGCCTTCGGTTTTACTGCCGAATATTTTCCTGAAGAAAAGAATGAAATACCTTGCTTTGAAGTGGTGATCGAGAATATCAACGTATACGATCAAATCGAATGCGGTGATGGCGATGCCGGGTTTTCGCTGTTAATCGCCGATGGGAACTACAGCCAATCTCCTTCGGAGTACAGGGTAGAACTAAAAAGGCAAGGCAAGCCTACCTTAATCTATGAAGGGTTTAAAGATAATAAAATGGTCATCGAAGGATTGTATCCGGGAGACTATGAAGTCCGGGTAGTCAGAATGAAAGATGAATGTGCGTCTGGCTTTGAAAGTTTGCGCATAGGATCTGCCTGTATTGATCTGGATATCCGTACACCTACTTCTTGTGGGGATGGGAAAGTGACCTATACCAACTGTGAAGGATTTACGGTCCACATTCCTTATGATTTATTAGAGCCGGATGCCTATTTCTTTGTGGATGATGATTTTGCGGGATGTATGGCTTACGTCAATGAAAATTGTGAAATCCAACCTTCAACGAGAGTCTATTGTGCGGATTATATTTTGGATGTTCCTTTTTGGTTGTATACGTACAATGATGACGACCCCAACGATGGAATTCCTACAGTAACCCTGATCCATAAATATCTACGCCAAGATATTGGTTTTACGGACTTACAGGCAGCCAGAACGAACTATGCCATGTGTAATGCCGGAGATGATTATACGCCATCAGAAATTAATGATGCCATTTGGGGGATTCTCGGACAGCTCGATGATTTTGAAGTTCCTTGTAATACGCTTTGTAGTGCTGCTAAAGAGGCGGTCCCTGAAGATACGGATGTTGCAGGAGCAGTCGGTACATTGACCTATTATAAATCACTGGATCCAAATAAACAGGATTTTGTACAACAGGTAGCGGAAGCAAACTGTATTGACTGTTTTCCAAAACAAATAGAATGTTATTCTAAAATTGATGACAACGAATTTTTGGAAGGCTGCGATTTGGTAGTCTGTGAAAGATCTACAATTGTTTTGGATCCTAGACCAATGGAATTGGATAACTGGACCTGGACGGGGCCGAATGGATTCACGGCAAATACCAGACAAGTGGTGCTTTCCAATGTAGTGCCCGAAATGTCCGGAATGTATACGGTTTCTTACCAGGAAGATCCCAACTGTTTTGGAGGTACTGAATTTACCTTGTTCATAGCCGTAATGCCGGAGCCAAATGTTGAAGTGGAAAAAGAAGATGCAGCCTGTGGGAAAAACAATGGATCCATTACATTCACTTTTCCCGATGATCCATTACAAACCAATATTGAATTTAGTATAGATGGTGGAGCGACCTATCCAATGAACGTATCCGACGATCAAGGGTCGGCAAGTTTTGATAATTTACCTCCTGGTACCTATGAAACGCTGGCCAGGTGGGGTAACGATGATTGTCCGATTTATCTAGGTGCCTTTGAGATTGTCGATACGCCCGGACCAAGCCTTCAGGTATCCGAAGATGTTTTCATCTGCGCGGGTGATTCGGCTGCCTTACAAGCTTCTCCCTCCGGTGGTACCGAGCCTTATGCATACGTTTGGAGTATCGGAGATAACGTTATAGATGAAAATGGTGAATCGATTACGGTCACACCTGCTGAAACCACTATTTATTCCGTAAGGGTGATCGATGCGAAAGGTTGCGAGGTAAAAGATGATATTGTAGTCAGACTATCCGAAACGCCCTTAGAAGCTATGGCCTCTACAATAAGTAATATCAGCTGTGCGGGTGTAGCCGGAGGAAGTGTGGAAGTTATGGCAACAGGAGGAGAACCACCCTATTTATACGAATGGAATACCGGTGATATGATGAATGTGGTGGAAGGCTTGGAGGCCGGTGAATATACGGTGACGGTAACGGACCGTGAAGGATGTACGGCGGTTGCTACCACGGTCATTGCAGAACCGGAAATGCTCATGGTCGCTATTATTGACCAAGAGCCCGTCTTGTGTAAAGGTGATGCTACGGGAAGTGCCCGTGCTTCCGCAAGCGGCGGTTCACCTCCGTATTCTTATACCTGGAGCAATGACAGAAAAGGAGATATTAATACGGACCTGACAGCCGGAAAATATTCCGTAACGGTAGTGGATAACGGAGGCTGTACAGCCGTTGCGGAAATTACTATCGCCGAACCAGAAACGGAATTAACCGCAACGATTGGTGAAATGACAATGGTTTCTTGCGCCAATAATGTTGGAAGTGCCACGGTTGAAGCCAGTGGATCAACGCCTCCATATACCTATGAATGGAGTAACGGAGAAACCACTGCTACCGCCACTCAACTACCCGCCGGTACGCATACCGTTACGGTTACAGACGTCAACGGTTGTACCGCCGAAGCGATGGCTACGATCGTGTCGATGGAAGGTTTAACTATTGACGTAATGGAAGTAGTAGACGTGGATTGTGCAGAAGATATGACGGGTAGTATTACTGTAAGAGGGCAAGGCGGAACGGCACCTTATTTATATTCCTGGAGTAATGGTGCCAGCAGCGCCACTATATTGAATCTTTCTGCAGGAGAATATTGCCTTACCCTAACTGATGCAGAGGGATGTACCGCAGAAACCTGTGTAACGGTCAGCGGCGCAGATAATATTGTTGCCACCATAGAAAATGTAACGGATGTATCTTGCCAAGGGGACCAAAACGGTCAAATTGATCTTTCGGTTACCGGCGGAACAGCACCTTACACTTTTGCATGGAGTAATGGTGCGACTACCGAAGATCTCGATGAAATTGCCGGTGGTGAATACAGCGTGATGATTACCGATGCAAATGGTTGTTCGACCGAAACAACGGTTAAAGTCAACGAGCCGGAGGCATTGGTTGCTAGTATAAGTTCCAGTTCCGCTACTTCTTGTGCGGATATGCAAAATGGATCCGCCACTGCTATGGCGATGGGAGGCACCGCACCGTATAATTTTGTTTGGAGTAACGGTGACGAAGGTCAGGAAGTTGAAGGTCTAGCTTCCGGTGAATACACGGTGCTGGTGACCGATGCGAATGGATGTACAGCTGAAGCTAACGTAGTGATCGATAACCCTTCTTCACTGGAGGCTGAAGCATTTATTGAAACAGAGATCGATTGTGCCGGCAGCGACAATGGACTGGCAGGAGTGGAAGTATCCGGTGGAACAGTTCCTTACGTCTATAATTGGAGCAACGGAGCTACTACCAACCTGATTAATGAATTGGCAGCAGGCAATTATACCGTTACGGTAACGGATGCGAATGGTTGTACTCAAACTGCCACGATATCACTCAGCGAACCTACGCATTTAGCAATTGACTTTAGAAACAGTATTTCGGTTAGTTGCGCTAACGATGCTAATGGAAAAGCCGAAGTTACGATCGAAGGAGGAACTCCTCCGTATACTTACGAATGGGATAATGGCGGAACGACAAGCGCGCTTGAGAATTTAGGCGCCGGAGAATATGCCGTAACAGCAACTGAT
Organism: uncultured Saprospiraceae bacterium; assembly: GCA_964533785.1. Taxonomy (GTDB): domain Bacteria; phylum Bacteroidota; class Bacteroidia; order Chitinophagales; family Saprospiraceae; genus JANQRV01. The sequence goes on from CAZHNG010000015.1 coordinate 13,637, forward strand.
GCGCGAGGCTGCGTCATTACGGGAAGTGTTGTGCTGGAAGCTCCCGAACCCATGCAAGTCAATATTGTATCCAGCAGCGAAATGGTGTGTTCCGGAGAAGCAGCCGGCAATATTATGGTGGATGCCATGGGGGGAACGGAACCTTATTCGTATCAATGGAGCAATGGTCTTACAGATTCCAATGTTTCCGGTTTAATGGCAGGGCAATATACCGTAACGGCCACGGATTCAAAAGGATGTACGGCGATCACTGATGTTACGATCAGTGAGTCGGCAATGGTAGAAGCTAGCGTTCTTGAAGCTGTTGATGTGAAATGTGGTACGACGAATACCGGTAGTATTACTATAGAAGGAGAAGGAGGGGTAGGGCCTTATACTTATGCTTGGAGCAACGGCGAAACCACGGCCAGTATCGACAGTCTGGAAGCAGGTGATTACACCGTTACCATCACCGATGTCAATGGTTGTGAAGCGGAAACTACCGTATCTATAGCTTCAAGCGGAGAGGGCATTACTGCAATTGTGACGAATGTGATCGATGTAGCCTGCAAGGGTGAAGCATCGGGAAGTGCTCAGATATCAGCAAGTGAAGGGGTTGAACCCTATTCTTTTGTCTGGAGCAATGGAAGTGAAGAGGCCGTGGCGGATGGATTAACTGCCGGTGAATATACCGTAACGGTTACGGATGTCAACGGTTGTGAAGCTATTCAAAGCGTAACCATAAGCGAACCGGAAAGTGTGCTTGATTTCACGATGACGGGCAGTACGGACGTCCTTTGTAAAGGAGAATCTACGGGGAGTATAACGGTCGAAGCCGTTGGTGGGACTTCCCCTTATACCTACCTATGGGAAGATGGCCGGGCGTTCCCAACGCACGGAGACCTGGCGGCCGGTGAATACGGTGTTACCATTACCGACGCTAATGACTGTGAAATAGTGGCCTCCTTTATTATTGAAGAACCGGAAGAAGCATTGCAGGCTTCCGTACAAGCCAGCGATATCTCTTGCTTTGGTGAAAACGACGGCAGCATGGAAGCCTTCGTTTCCGGAGGCCAATCTCCTTACACTTTCGAATGGTCAAATGGAGCAACTACGCAGACTATCACTGATCTAGGCCCCGGTGATTATGAAGTGACCGTAACCGATGCCAACGGTTGTTCAACGGTAACACTTTCAACCTTAACGGATGCAACGCCAATAGAGATCAGTGCTATTCCTTCAAACATCAGCTGTAGGGGAGAAGCTGACGGAAGTATATCGGTAGAGGTGCAGGGAGGAACTCCACCCTATACCTATTTATGGTCTAATAGTTTAGCAGAAAAAGATCTTTCGGGATTGATCGGAGGAGAATATACTTTAACGGTTACGGATGCCAATGGTTGTATCGCTAACCTAATGGTACCTGTTAATGAACCAGATCACAAATTTGAACTGGCAAAGCTGTGGTGGGGCATCGAAGAAGATTGCCAGGGTAACAACGTGGGATCTGCAATGGCCAAAGTTAAAGGCGGAACACCACCGTACACTTACCTCTGGACGAAAAAAACCGAGTACTTTTCTTCTGAAGCCTCCATTACCGACCTGGGGTCAGGCGATTACTACTGTACAATTACGGATGCTAATGGTTGTGAAGTAACCGGACATCTTTGCCTGGTCGTACCGGAAAAATACTACGAAGGTGGAACCATTGGTGATGATCAGCTGGTATGTTCAGCCAGTAACGATCCGGGTATGATCTGGGGGTATCAACCGGCATTTGAATACGCAGATGACTCGGAATATATTTCTTACGCCTGGTTGAAAAGTACGACGGAATGCGTCAATGAAAATGCTAATCGCACTACGTTAAAGTGGGAATACATTCAGGGCGCCCACGGTGAATCTTATGATCCGGGGCCCATTACCACCACCACTTATTTTGTGCGTCACGCTAAAATGGGCGGCATTGTAGAGGCTTCGAATATTGTTAAGGTAGAGTATGTAGAGGCACCGGTGGTGGACGCAGGTTATCATGAATTTACCTGTGAAGGAGAGGAAACGACGTTGAACGCCAGTGCTTACGGTGGTGAGGGTACTTACACCTTCGAATGGAGTCACGGCCTGGGAGAAGGGGCTTCCAAAGTAGTGGCGCCTATGGAAAACACTATCTACACCGTTTCCGTGACAGATGGTATGGGGTGTACCGTAGAAGATCAAGTAGAGGTGATCGTAAGACCCGGACCAAACTTAACCATCAGAGCAGCGGGAGGATTTACAGGTCCTTTCTGTGATAACGAAATGGTTAACCTGGGCGTAGAGACCAGGAATAATACACTCTCTGCGCTGTGGTCCACCGAAGGTGACGGCACTTTTACCGTTACTGAGGGACTGAATACTTCCTACGCTTTCGGACCTAATGATATAGCAAATGGTTCGGTGAAGATCTTGGCTACTACTGCGGGCTACGTAGGATCTTGTTCGGCAGTTACCAAAGAGATTGTTCTTACCACTTTGCCGGGAGGAGATGCTTCCTGTGTGAGCGGCTTGCTAGCCGTTGAAGAAATAGGCTCAAATACGGCTTCGAATAGTGATCTGGAAGGCGAAGAAAAAGTAAAGGAAAATAATAGTGGAGGCGGTTCTGCTTCTAATGCGGGACAATCTTCGAATGAAAATAATTCAAATCCAGCATCGGCAAATGCGGTTGGTGGAACTTACGAATTGAGATTATTCCAGAATAGTCCAAATCCGTTCATGACCGATACTAAAATTACCTTTGAATTGCCAGAAAGAGATCAGGTAAGGCTGGTGGTAAGGGATATGGCCGGTCAAGTATTAAGGACTATTGCCAACGAATACGAGGCCGGTCGTCATGAGATCAGACTAATGCGTGGCGATTTGCCGTATGGGGTATTGTATTATTCCATTGATTACCGGGGTGAAAGAATTATAAAAAGAATGTTGATACTGGAATAGTTGGATATTGTTTCCCCATTATCAGGGGGGTAAAAACCAATACTTCAATCTATCAAAATGTTGCGGGTTACGGGTTACGCGTTCAACAACACGTAACCCGCAATTCACACTATAAGTCTAATAAATAGAAGTTGTTCAAAATGTGGGAGAATAAAGGAGTATTACTTATACGCTTCTTTGAGGATGCTTTTAAACGTCTTTTCCACTTTCTTCACCTTAGGCCTGCTCACATTGAGTACGTAGGGCTGATACGGATTTCTTTCGTAAAAATCCTGGTGATAACCTTCCGCAACCCAAAATTCCTCATAGGCGGTGATTTCAGTAACAATAGGCTTTTTAAATTTCCCACTTTCATCCAACTGCTTCATAAAAGCTTGCGTAGCTTCCTTCTGCGCTTCGTTATGATAAAAAACGGCTGACCGGTATTGAGGGCCGACATCGGGTCCTTGCCGGTTCAGTTGTGTAGGATCATGGGCGACAACGAAGATCTCAAGCAATTTTTCAAAGGTGATAACGTCCGGATCATAATAGATCTGAATAGCCTCAGCGTGCTTGGTCAATTTGTTGGCTACTTCACGGTAAGTAGGATAGGTCTTTTCTCCGCCGGAATAGCCGCTAATCACGTCGACAACTCCTTTAATACGTTCGAAAGCAGCCTCCGTACACCAAAAACAACCACCGGCGAAGGTGGCTACTTCGTATTGGTCATAATTCTTACCACTGATGTAATTGCTTATCTTTGCGACTTCGGTATCATAATTACCAGATTGCTGTGCCGTACAATTAGCAGCTAGCAAGGCTATAAAGATTAAATAGAGCATTCCTTTTTTTGGATTCATATTGTTGATTGTTGGTGAGTAATAATATATGGTAAATATTTTAGTCGAATAAAGGATTAAAGGATGTAGAGAAAAATTGATTTTTTAACGAATTTCCTGCATATTTTAACAACATTTGAATTAAATCTTAAAAATCAAAATATATGAAAGTGTTAAGACGTATTGTCATTATTGCGGCTATTGTGGTAGGGCTTCTCTATCTGGCATTTCAATTTATGAAAACGCAAACCAAAAAACACAGTCCTGAGGATACGGTAGAATACGTTCAGGGGGATCTGAGCCTGAGTGTCACCTACAGCAGACCCTATAAAAAAGGGCGCGTGATTTTCGGTGAGTTGGTTCCTTACGGAGAAGTTTGGCGGACCGGCGCTAACGAAGCAACTACTTTTACCACCAGTAAAGATCTGACCATCGACGGAAAAACCCTGCCTGCGGGAGATTACACGCTCTGGACCATTCCCAACCAGGATTCCTGGAATGTGATCTTCAACAACAAACAATACGGCTGGGGAGTGAACTTCAGTGCGGAAGCCAGCCGGGATCCGGAAGCGGATGTCGTCAATGTGCAGGTGCCGGTAGAAAAAATGAGTAATGTCACCGAACAATTTACGATCGCTTTTGAAGATGGGGAGGCGCTGAAGATGACATTAGCTTGGGACGAAGTAAAGGTCGCGGTAGCTATGAGGTATTGATGATGAGGATTGTAAAGAAATGATCAAGGTTTTGCTTTACTATTTGTGAACAGTAATAGAATTATTATCAATCTCAATAACCTCATTGCCACTATCAAACATTGACTTTATTTTAGGAAAATTAATTTCGAATAGTTGAAGAAGAATGCTGTTTACAATATTGCCAGTCGCTATAATTAAAATTCTTCTTGGTTTACCATGGATCAAATTATATTTAAAGAAATCACTGTCCTTAGTAATGATAATCCGGCCTTCTTGTTCAGCGAAATTAATAATGTCAATATCCTTGGTATCATTTTGTTGGGGGAGTTCTGAGGTATGAATAGTATCATGACCTTCGTCCACCAGCCATTTTTTTAATTTTTGAGGCAGATGGGCATCAACTAGGAATTTCATTAAGCTGCCACTTTTATAACTTTTGAAGTGCTATTGACACGCACGAGCTTAGAAGCAAAAGCAAGGCAAGCTTGTATGTCTTCTTTTTCTAAATCAGGATAATCTTCCAGAATTTCTTCTGTAGTCATACCTGCAGATAACAGGTCAAGAATTACCTCCACTGGATAGCGCTTGTTCCTAATAGAAGGCTTTCCAAAACAAACGTCTGGATTCATAGTTATCCTTTTCAGCAAATCATTTTCCATGGTAATAATTTAAAAAAACTAATAATATAAACCATAATATTGTTGTTTTAGTTCATGTAAGGTGGTTTTATTTGGTATAATGCCCGGAATTAAAAAATTGGGAACTGAATAATTCATTACATGGGGTACTAATTTCTAAGGCTGAGAAGCTGAAACCACACCAAAAAAGAATTAAGTAATGGTAAAACAATAACTTCATCATTTTGTGAGCGCCTCTTTTTGCGCCAGGCTTCGTTAAAAAGCCTCGTCGTCCGCCTGAGGAGGATGACTGCGTTTTTTGCCTTGCCTGACACCAAAATAGCCTGCTCAAAAACGCGAACTTATTATTTTACCATTACTAAACTTGAAACGTATTCTGAATAACTGGAAACAGCCCTATTTTTTTACCAAAAAACTCCAAGGCTTCCACCACTTGGGTACTAATTTAAAATGACTTTTTTCCCTCTGCTCTTTCCTGAAAAAGAGCACCCCAAAATGATAAAAATCTAAAGACAAAGTCACATCGGGGTGAGCAATGAGTTGTTGCCAGGATTGCATCATTTCATCTGACCAATAGATATCGGCAACAACGATGAGACTATCGTTGTGCACATGGGGGAGAATGTCTTGAAAGTATTGTATAGTTGCATTAGCGCGGTGATCACCGTCGATGAATACGTAGTCGATCTTTTGGAGGGCTTTCAAAGCTTCCGGTAGTGCAATTTCAAACTGGTCATTGACGACTTCGATCCAGTTCATACCCGTTCTGGTAAAATTTTTCCCAGCCAGTTCGGCCGTTTCCGGGCATCCTTCGATGGTAAGTACTTTGGCATTGAGCGAGGCGGCTGATTGGTACATAGTGGAAATCCCCAACGACGTTCCAAGTTCTAGTATGGTTAAAGGCTTGAAATGGTTGACCAACCGGAACAACAGTTTTCCAACGTAGGGCGAAATGGAGCCGTGCCGGGTAATGTGACCGACCGTTCTCACCAGCTTTTTAGAGGCTTTTGAACCTGCTCCAAAATCGGAGATATGGACGCGATGATTACTTTTGAGCAGCCTTCCCCTCAAATCTTCGATGATGGGAAAAGCATAGAAAGTACGACTATCCTCCAGTATGTTTTTTGCAACTTCATACACAAATGGTGAGTGAATGCCGTATACCGTATTAGCCTTCCAGAAGAAGCCCACAAAACGGTTGAGTAATTTAAATCTTGTCGTCAATAAACTCATTTCTATCCTTAAGAAAATACTAATTTCGTCGAATTCTCTCGCCTCAAATACAACTTATTCAAATGTAAGCCGTTAGTTAATGTTAAATAAATTTGCAGCAAGGTATTAAAATTATTATTGACAACTAATATTCGTAAACCGAATCTGTTTTTACTCAAAAAAAAGATTGATTGATATGCGCCAAATAGCTTTTCTCATTGGATTATTGTTTTGTTTAACGCCTCTGTTACAAGGACAGTCTCAAGATGTACCTCAACAATGGTTTCACCTGGATCTTAAAAAGGATGGATATCCGGGCATCAGTACAAACCGGGTGTACAGTGATCTGCTCAATGGAAAAACGGGCAGCGATATAGTCGTTGCTGTTCTTGACTCGGGTGTAGATTATGAGCACGAAGACCTTAAAGATGTGATGTGGGTAAACGATGATGAGATCCCCGGTAACGGTATTGACGATGATAAGAACGGATACGTCGATGACATCCATGGCTGGAACTTTCTTGGCAACAGCAGTGGTGAAAACGTGGAGTTCGATAATTTGGAAATGACACGGCTTTATGCGAAATACAAAGAAAAGTTTGAAGGTAAGTCTGAAGACGAGATCTCCAAAAAACAGCGGGAACAATTCAAGGACTATAAGGAATTCGAAAAGACCATTGACGAAAAAACGGCTCAAATAAAGCCCGAGTTGGAGAATCTGAACCTTTTTAATGAGATGTTACTCATGCTGGAAGGTGCATTGGATAAAAAAGATATTACTGAAGAAGATCTCAAAGAGGTGGATTCGGATAATCCGATGTTAAGTCAGGTCGCGCAGATCGTGCTGAAGATGATGGACGAAAGTGGCCAGTCTTATCCTGATTTTAAAGCGGGTTTCAAAGATTATTACGATTATCTGAATGGTCAGCAGTATTACTATGACCCCAATTTGAATGCCAGAAAAATCGTGGGAGATAATTACAGTGACCCATACGAAACGGGCTACGGCAATAACGATGTACGAGGCCCGGATGCAGGGCACGGCACACACGTAGCGGGATTGGTAGCAGCGGCGCGTAATAACGGCATCGGGATGGATGGCATTGCTACCAACGTTGAAATTATGTCGGTGCGTTGTGTTCCTCACGGTGATGAAAGAGATAAGGACGTTGCGAATGCGATTCGCTACGCAGTAGATAATGGGGCGAGTGTGATCAACATGAGTTTCGGGAAAGGGTATTCCCCACGCAAAAAAGTGGTGGATGAAGCCATTAAATACGCGATGAAAAACGATGTATTGTTGATCCACGCGGCAGGAAACGACGGCAAAGAAAATACCTTCGAAAACAATTATCCGAACGACCGTTTTGCGAAGTCCGGACTGTTCGGGCCGAAGTATGCAAAGAACTGGATCGAAGTGGGTGCGATCGGTTACAGCTTTGATGAAAACCTGGTAGCTACCTTCTCGAACTACAGCCAATCTTTGGTAGACGTTTTTGCTCCGGGTGTGCAAATTTATTCTACGGTCCCGGGGAGTAAGTATAAATATCAGCAAGGTACTAGTATGGCTGCTCCCGTTGTAACCGGTGTAGCAGCTTTGATTCGCTCTTATTTTCCTACGCTAAAAGCGGAGCAGGTAAAAGAAGTTATTTTACAGTCCGCTCAACGCCAGAAATTTAAGGTGGTCAAACCGGGTACTTCGGATATGGTGCCGTTCACACAATTGAGTACCAGCGGAGGAATTTTAAATGCTTACAACGCCATCCGGTTAGCGGGAACGGTGAAAGGGAAGAAAAAAATAAAGAAAACGAAAAAAGATAATGGATCATCGCCTCGCGCTTAGGCGGGGTGTGGATATGAGCGTTAACGGGTTGAGGTTTTGTAAGGGACAGTTTTTAGAGCTGGTGGGAACCACTAATAGGTTCCTTTTCCAGTGCTACTGGCTTGCGTTTTTTAAGTCGCATGACAATTGAAAAAAGTAATCCTGCCACGTAGGGCCCGCCACGTAGGGCCCGTATGGGTATGGGCATAATTGCAGGACCAGGCAAACTCAACCCATATGTTCCTAATCATCCTGAAACTGATCTAAGCGCTCGATTTTAACCTTATAATAATCAAGATGCCGTTCCATCTCCTCCATCTGCTTTTGCATAGCGATCATTTTGCTGCGCATGTGTAAAATGGTTTCGATGCCGGCAATGTTGACATCCAGTTCGTGGTGAAGCCGGATCATGATTTCCAATTGTTCCAGGAATTCTTCGGCGATCCACAGGTCATTTTCTGGTGCTCTGACTTCTAGTTCAATGAGACCACTTTCGTGGAAAGCTTCAATTATTTCGTATTCTACTTCGTAGAAATGACACAATTCCCGAACTTTTATGTAGCGAAGGTTTTCCATGACTTAACTTTTTCTCATTGACGATAATTTACGGAATAAAGATTTTTCCTCTTCAGAAAGATGTGTGGGTAATTTAGCCATTAGGGTAACGTAAAGGTCTCCGTATTGCCCTTCCTTTTTGTAGATGGGAAATCCCTTACCTTTAAGCCGTACTTTTTTACCGTTGGAGGTATCAGGCTTAAGAGTCACGGTTACGTTGCCTTCCAGGGTGGGCACTTCAATTTTGCCGCCTAAGATCATAGTATACAAGTCGACTTCCAGGGTTTGGAAAAGATCATTTCCAACTCTTTCGAAGTTAAGGTCGGGAATGATACGGAAGGTTAAGTACAAATCTCCGTTTGGACCGTCATTACTGCCCGGTCCTCCTTGTCCTTTGATCTTGATGGTTTGACCATCTTCGACGCCGGCCGGAATCGTGAGACGGATCTTCCTGCCGTTAACCGTAAGCACTTGTTGTTGTTCGCGATAAGCTTGCCGGAGGGTAAGTTCCAGTTCAGCCTGATAGTCGGCCCCTTTGAAATACCTACCCTGCCGCTGCCGTTGCTGCGACCTCATCTGTTCCAGGATATCTTCGCCGAACATGGTTTTAAAAAAATCGGAAAAATCGTCGTAGCCGCCGAAGTCTTCGGACGTGTAGGTCCGCGTACGCCCTTGCGCTCCCTGCTGTTGCCGGGCTTTTTCAAAAGCTTCCGCATGCTCCCAGTCCTTACCGTACTGATCGTATTTTTTTCGCTTTTCGGGGTCGCTTAAGACTTCGTGCGCTTCATTGATCTGTTTGAACTTTTTTTCTGCTTCCGCATCACCGGGGTTAACATCCGGATGATATTTACGCGCCAGTTTGCGATAAGCCTTTTTGATCGCTTCCGCACCGGCATCGCGTTTTATTCCCAATACTTTGTAATAATCAATAAATTCCATATTGTAGAAATAACAGCGTTATTTATTAAAAATAAAACAATAAAAACCAGGCTCAAAGTTCACCGCTTCAAAAATTGTGAGGTATTTTTTAGTCCCCAACATGAGTCACGTAAAAACTTCAACCGGTGTTTTATCATCAATGCCGAACAAGTCTAATGTTTATTCAATGGTAAGCGATAGCGAACCATCCAACAAGAATTCTAAACAAATTACCAATATCTACTGGCAAAATTGGGAATTGCCAGAATAGAATGTATTTTTGTTTGTCATCATAAATACATCTATAATTTCCTTTTTTATATGGAGGTAGGCAATTGGCTGTCGGTTGTATTAGAAATCATCAAGCTAACGATTCCCGCGTTGATAGTATTTATCACTGTCTACTATTTGTTAAAACAATATCTCGACGGGCAGTACCGGTTACGGTTACTGGATTACAAGCAACAAAGATCTGGTAGTTCCATTATTCTACGTATGCAGGCTTACGAACGGTTGTCCCTTTTTTGTGAAAGGATCAATCTTCCAGGTTTACTTTTAAGAACCCAGGCGGACGGTATGACAGCCACGGAGCTTCGAATTGCCCTGATGCTGAACGTTCAACAAGAATACGAATACAACCAAACCCAGCAAGTCTACGTTTCCGAATCGCTCTGGGAAATTATTAAACTAGCTAAGGATGATGTACTAAATACCATCACCACAGTGGGTGCTTCCATTGAAGCAAATGCTGATGCAAGAAAATTCAGCGAAGCATTGATCGCCTTTTTGAACGAAAGAGACTCAACGGGCCCTATGATAGCGTTAAAAGCTATTCGAAAAGAAGCTGCCTTGTTATTCTAGTGTATCAAAGGCATTTAAACTTTTGAAATAGTGTTTATATGGTTAACCGGCGAAAATTCATACATCATTTTTCAAGCAGTGTAGGTATTGCAGCTTTCCTTCCTTTCCTGGAAACAGACCAGGGAAAACAATTCGCCCAAGCTTGTCAGGCCATTAAAAACAGAACCGTTGAAGACGCCGTAACGGATGAAACCTTTTGGTATCAGGTCCAACAAGCGTACACAGTTTCCGCCAATATCATCAATTTAAACAATGGCGGGGTAAGCCCGCAGCCCAAGGTCGTCCAGGAAGCAGTAGAGCGTTATAATCAATTGAGTAATGAAACGCCCTCTTATTACATGTGGAGAATCTTGGACCAGGGTAGGGAACCCGTGCGGGAAAAATTAGCCGGTTTGGCCGGATGCTCTCCCGAAGAAATTGCCATCAACCGGAATTCTACCGAAGCACTGGAAACGGTAATATTTGGATTAGAATTACAGGCTGGGGATGAAGTTGTCTTGACCAGGCAGGATTATCCAAACATGATCAATGCCTGGAAACAAAGGGAAAGAAGAGACGGCATCGTGCTGAAATGGTTGTCTTTCGATTTTCCTATAGAAGATAAGCCCCAAATCGTAAAAACATTTACGGAGGCTTTTACACCGAAAACAAAGATCGTACACATTACCCACATGATCAACTGGAACGGCCAGGTGCTGCCGGCCCGTGAAATAGCCGATGAAGCACATCAGCGGGGAATAGAAGTGATCGTGGATGCGGCTCATACTTTTGCGCACCTGGACTATAAGATCCCCGATCTGAATTGTGATTATTTCGGGACGAGTTTACATAAGTGGTTGTGTGCACCTTTTGGCAGTGGTATGCTTTACGTCAAAAAAGATAAGATAGAACCCTTATATCCGTTATTCGCAGCGCCGGATTCGGGCAGTGCTAATATTCGTAAATTCGAAAACCTGGGCACCCGGTCTTTTGCCATCGAACAAGGTATCGGACAGGCGGTAAACTTTCACCACATGATCGGTAGTGAACGGAAAGCTAAGCGGCTCTGTTACCTAAAGAATTACTGGGCAGAAAAAGTAACCCAATTGCCGGGCGTAAGTGTGGGCACTTCCCTGAAAACTGGTTACAGCGGTGCGATCGGTCTGCTACAGGTAGATCATATGAAACCCAATGAAGTAGCAAAACAGTTATTTAATAAATATAAGATACACACGGTTGCCATCAACTGGGAGAATATTCACGGTGTTAGAATTACACCAAATGTATATACGACCACCAGAGACTTGGACCGCTTGGTTGATGCCATCCGGCAGGTTACCAAACAATAATTAAACGGAATCATCCTGAAAAAATGAGCACCGGCTTTACACACCCTTTCTCATGCTCTAAATACAAACGACGGAGTTTCAGCATTTGCACCCAAACCGGCCGACATCTGAAATCTGGCGTCTGGCATCTGAAATCTTTTAAAAAATTGGCACAAAAGAAATAAATGCAGAAAATAAGATTAAATATAGCCGCAATAGTAAGAAGCGATACGCACCCCAACAGTTATGTGATCGTTCTGAGGGAATTAGATGGAAAGCGCAGATTACCAATTATAATTGGCGGGTTTGAAGCACAGGCTATTGTCATGGCTCTTGAAAAAGTAGCTACTAATCGTCCATTGACACATGATCTTTTTAAGAATACCTTATCGGAATTCGGCATACAATTACAGGAGGTCATCATCTCGGATCTTAGTGAAGCGGTATTCTACGCCACACTGGTTTGCACGGATGATGAGGGTAATATCCTGGCCTTGGATTCGAGAACATCAGATGCTATTGCATTAGCGGTACGGTTTCAGGCGCCCATTTTTGTGAAATCAGAGATCCTCGACGAAGCCGGCATCGTACTGGAAGAAGAAATTGATGAAGAAGAATCCATGGAAACTGGCTTCACTGGCGATGCGGATAGCCTGGAAGAGCAGTCGGACGAATCATTAGAGGATATGCTAAAGGATGCATTGGCACGTGAAGATTATGAATTGGCCGCTAAGATCAGGGACGAATTGAATCAGCGTAAAGGGTGAACGGGTTAAACGGGATATTATGAGGTAACGAGTTCGACGAGTTAATAAGGGGTTCGAGTTGGAAGGGTTCTTAAGAGTTAGCGAGTTATACGGGCCCTACGAGGCGGGCCCTACGAGGCGGTCAAACTAAATCTCCATATTTCAACCAAATTTTGGAAGACATAGCCTCGAAAAATGTAAGCAAAACAAAAAACGCCATGGACTTCATGTTCTCCATTGGTTCAAAAATAAAAAAGTGACTAAGTTAGCCTTATATCAACAAATACGCGCAAAACAATCTTACCTCTGCATCGGCTTGGATACCGATGTTTCTAAAATTCCGAAGCATCTCCTGGACTATGAAGACCCAGTTTTTGAATTCAATAAACAGATTATTGATGCTACTCATGATCTTTGTGTAGCCTATAAGCCCAATACGGCTTTTTACGAAGCCCAGGGTCTAAAAGGATGGCAAAGCCTGGAAAAGACCCTACAATACATTCCCCAAACACACTTTACTATTGCTGATGCTAAAAGAGGAGATATTGGCAATACCTCCAGACAATACGCACGGGCGTTTTTTGAAACCATGGACTTTGATGCGTTGACGGTGGCTCCTTATATGGGAGCAGATTCCGTCACTCCATTTTTGGAACAACAAGGAAAATGGGTCATTCTACTGGCGCTTACGTCAAATGCGGGGAGTAAAGACTTTCAAAAACAGCCATTAGAAAACCAATCCCAGCTTTTTGAGACGGTATTGGAAACTGCAAAATCATGGGGAAGTAGCGACCAGTTGATGTTCGTGGTCGGCGCCACCCAACCTGCGTATTTTAAAAGAATAAGAGCTATTATCCCCGATCATTTTTTATTGGTTCCTGGAGTCGGGGTACAAGGTGGTGATCTGGAAACCGTAAGTAAGGTGGGCTTTAATGCAGAAGTAGGGATCCTGGTCAATTCTTCCCGCAGTATTATCTACGCCGGAAGTGGGAAGGATTTTCCCGTGCAGGCCAGAGCAGCGGCACAAAAAATACAAAGAGAAATGCAGTTGTATTTGACAAAATATTTAAATGTAAATTCATGAATTATATCCTGTTCTTTTTGGGTACTACCCTTTTCAACTGGGGTGATATATCAACAACTTCAGTACATTACAAGGTGGAAGATGTCGTTCAGCAAGATTCCATAGCCGCTATCAAAACCAGAATAATCGGTAAGCATTTAGTGTCTTTGCAATGGATCGGGTTTTGGGATTATTTTGGCGAAGTAAATATAACGGAAGGAGCGGATGGAAATTTAGTTGTCAAAGGCAGTCAAAAGGGTAGGGGAGAACAAGAAGGTGATTATCTTACCATTGACGGTACTTTGGAAGTGATCGACTATAAGAACCTGAAGTTTTCGGGGGAAATCGTTACGCGTGTCAGTTACATCAATAACGGAGAGCCCTGCGTACGGAAGGGCAACTATACCTTCAGAGCAACCGGCAAACGAAAGTACTGGCGCATGAAGGAAAACCTGAACCCTTGTGATAATACCAGTTCGGATTATGTGGATATTTTCTGGAAGGTGATGGATTGAAACGAGTTTTTACGGGGTGCGGGTTAAACGAGTTGCAAGTTAAATGGTTTTGTCCTCGGTATTCTTCTACGTATGCCCAGGCCCATACCCATACGGGCCCTACGTGGCGGGCCCTACGTGGCGGAGCAAAGTAACCCTCTATTCAATGCCTGTCGGCCTACGGCACATTAATCTTTATACACATCTCTAAAATCCCGATAAAATCTTTTATTTTTCGAGACTTCGTCTCTCGAAATTTTTATCGAAACATAGAGGGCATACAGGACATGGAGTTTTTATTAAATTTTCTATTTAGTTTCAGGCAACCTGTAATTAAGGGTTGATGAGGCTATGGTAGTATTTTTTCTTTCTTTATGAGGGGGGATTTTATACTCAATTTTCCGCAGTTAAACAAACAACATATGTACTGGCTAGTAAAATCAGAACCGGACGAATACAGCTACGACGATCTGGTAACGGAAAAGCGCGCGATGTGGGACGGTATACGCAACTACGCCGCCCGGAACAACCTGCGTGCAATGAGAGAAGGTGACCTGGTCTTATTCTACCACAGCCGGAAAGGATTAGAGGTAGTAGGCATTTGTCAGGTAGTAAAAGAGCATTATCCAGATCCAACGGCCGAAAAAGGGGATTGGTCAGTGGTCGATGTAGTGCCTATAAAACGATTGAAAAAGCCGGTGAGCTTGAAAACCATAAAAGCTACGCCGGAGTTAGCGGAAATTCCGCTGGTGCGCATTAGCAGGCTGTCGGTCATGCCGTTGGAAAAAGAAGCTTTTGAAAAGATCTTGGCATTGGGTGAGACAGAGGTTTGATCCTATTGAATATTCAACGGTTGGTTCAAAGAATTGAAGATTTCACAAGTTAATATCAATCGTTCCCAACAAAATTCTTCATATTTCTGTAAGAGGTTTTTGACCATTTGGTTTTTACAACCTTTTTGAATTATCTTTGAGCCTAACCTCTAATCGTTCATTCTTATAAGTAAGCCAAAGATATACCCAAAAGCCCCCGTAATATTGCGGGATCATTCCTACTTGCCGGTATTAAAAGCGCGGCAGGCAACCCAAATAAGTTCTTAGTTTAGCTATGTCAAAACCGGAAATTACATTAGAAACGATCATGACAATGGATCTCCCACCGATCATTGTCTATGCAGCACCTATCATGATTGCCCTGGTGGGAGTGGAGTATTACATTCGGGTAAAACGGATGAAATTACCCTACGATACCAAAGATTTTTGGGCCGCCCTGGCCGTGGGAATTGGAAACATCATAGTATCAGCCATATTCAAATTGGCCATGTTTGGTGTCATCCTGTATTTTTACAATATGGTGCCGTGGTATGTCCCGCATACTTGGTGGGCCTATATCTTGTGTATGTTCGCAATAGATTTTTGCCGGTATTGGGCGCATCGTATCGCTCACGAACAACGGATGTGGTGGGCGACTCACGTAACCCATCACTCGTCGGAGCAATATAACTTTTCAGTTTCTTTCAGATTATCCTGGACACAGCATATCAAAGTGATTTTCTTTATCCCCGTAGCATTGATGGGCTTCGACCCTTTTGTATTCTATATTTGTCACCAAATTGCGGTGTTGTATCAATACTGGATACACACTGAGCTGATCGGCAAATTGCCCGCACCAATTGAATTTTTCTTCACGACGCCTTCTCACCACAGAGTCCACCACGCGACGAATGAAAAATATCTGGATAAAAACTATGGATCTACCTTTATCATCTGGGACAGAATGTTCGGTACTTTCCAGGAGGAAGAAGAAACACCGAATTACGGTATCCTAAAACCGGTGAAGTCTTACAATCCGGTTTGGCTGGTTTTCCACGAATGGGTAGATATCTTTAAGGATTTGGGTAAATACCGCTCTCCGAAAGCCTGGTGGAGAATTTTATTTGGTAATCCTAGCGATGTGCTGGATAAGAGTGTCTATGAGGACACTTCAAAACCTAACGTCATACCCAAGGAACATAAAGAAGTTGTGGCGGTAGAAGAATAATATTAGTAGATCGGAATTAATTCCGATCTACCAATACCATCCGCCGCGTAGCTATGTTTTTCCCACTTTGCAAAGTGTAATACAGTACCCCTGTCTGCATGTTATCACTATGGATCGTAACCTGGTTTCTCCCTTTTGGATATATGCCGTCAATAGTTTGCAATACCTTACCGCTAACATCGTGAATAGTCAAAGTGACTTCACCCGCTTCGGGGAGTAAAAATCCAATAGTGGTAGCTTCTTTAAACGGGTTGGGTTGATTTTGGTACAATGCAAATGGATTTTCTCCAGCAGTTGATTTGAAATCAAAACCTGGTTGAAGCAACCGGTCATTTAGATCATAGGCTTGCGCAACCGTAATTTGAGATCCTAAGTATACAACTTCACTTACCTGTACACTCTTCTGAGCTTTGAGCTTGATCGCGAATAAAGGCTCATCGATTGCCACTTCATTCCCTGTCTGGTACCAACTTACCGTAAGTGCATTATCAATTTGTCCAAAATGATCGCGCGGTACCGCCCCCGCAACGATATCGAGCAATTCTACATCCGGTGTTACATTCAAAGTGAATTGGAAGCCTTGAACTTTTGTAAGCTCTTTGGCGTAAATGGGGATGGTATAAGTCTGTCCCGCTTTCAGGTCCTGGTCTTCTAATTGAAGGTCAAACTGGCCCGCAAACTGTCGCGGTTGAATAAGATCACCAACACGGGCGTCAGCGGTCACATCGCCGATTTTAACCGCAATGAAGTCACCCTTCAGTAATGCATTGGTATTTATATCGTTAAAGTTGATAATTTCTGGGAAAGGGGTCGACCAGGGGTTTGCTATTTCAGGAAAAGTATAGCCGGCATCTACAAATCGCCAGCTGGTGTTGTTATCAAAAAATTGGTCGACCCCCAAAATTAGTTTTCGGGTTACGATTAAATCTAGCGTAGTAATCGATTTTGAATTATTTACATCGGCAGCAATCATTTTGTATGGGCTTTCCAATGGTTCAAGTCCCAGGATATGTTTGCTGATTTTGATCAGGTCGAAAGTGGAAACGCCGTTCTTATGATCGGTATCTTTTGTAGGAGTAATAGTGTAATCAGCCCCCGGAGTAAGGCCGTCAAATAGATAAGTACCATTTTCTTGCGTCAATAGCTGGCTTCCTTCTGCTCCCGTTAACTGAATTTCTACTTCTGGCACGGCATAACTTTCATCAGTAACTACTTCACCGGCGATCGACGCAAATGTTGTTGCTCCACATAACTCTTGATTGTCTTGAACAAACAAAGTGGCCTCGCAATGACTGGAATTTCCCGCCGCATCCCAGGCATAAACGTAGACCTGGATGAAATCCCCGTCGCTGCAATCCACCGTCAGTGAATGAGCATCCGGACTCGGCTCTTCCGTACCATCAAGAATGTGCAACGCCCGGTGGATGGAATAGGTGACCGGCTCCGAACAATCCCCCACCGGACTGGTGACGTATTCGTCTGCCCAGACTACCTGCATCGCCGCCCCCGGATCCTTTATCCCGTCATTGTTTTCATCAACGGGCATTAATGTGGCCGTAATAAAAGCTTTACAGATCGGGCTAGGGGCTTTATCATCAAATACTTCAAAGGGGATCTCAACGGTATCCCCTTGTCCGCAGCCATCAACGGCTCTCAGTTGCAGAATATGCTGGCCAATGGGGAAACGACCAATGGCTTTATATTCTCTTAAATTAAAATCGATAAAATCGGGGGTTGGGATCTCAAAATCGAAAGCAGCACCTTCCGCGGTTACCTGTCCGTTTTTCCATAAATCGATTGGGCCAAGGCCTAAAATGGGATCTGGTTTTAGCGTAGCATCGATCAATACATCATCCGGTGTACATTCTTCTACGATGTCAAAGCTTAAACTAACGTTGCCTGCGCAGACATCTCCCTTGTCCGTAGTCGTTCCATCGGGAATAATCGTCGGAAAACGAGTCTCGCCAAAGGGATCAATAAATGGGGCCACTTTATCGTACACCTTAATGATCTGCGTGTATTGATAAAAACCTGCAGTATAGTCCCAGGCTTCTAATCCACAACGGTTGGAATTTAACGGCGGTGGATTATTAATGGGGGCATTACAATTGAAACCAACAAAGGTTAAGCCTTGCAGGATGCCGTTCTTATCTTCCAGTCCCACAAAGCGCACGAAAACATCCCGGTCACCGGGCCAGCCGTTACAATCTTCGTCCCGGCCAACAACCAATGGTTCAATATCAAAGTCCGTATCAAAACGGTCGAATAAAGGCGTATCCGGATCAAGTTCGTCATCGAACTGGCACCAATTGATCACCCGGTATGTCCGGAAGATCTTATAGCATTCGCTGGTGTCTCCTTTGGCAATATCCGTATTGAAGCGCTCGTCCTGAACGCTCACCGCTAATAGGTCACAACCCAAAGAAGCAAAATCAGCACCAGGTACTTCAGGTACTTCTTTGCATTCTGCTTCCACGTCTTTGGGGAAAAGGATACAATAATCGTGTACTTTTCTGACCCATATTTTCTGCACACAAGTATTTTGCGACGCTAAGCCCCAGGCATCGGTTGCCCTGAATTCCCGCATAATATATCCGGCCTGGCAATGAATGAAGAAGCTCACTTTGACCATTTCGACGCTTGCTTTGCAATTATCTTCCGCGGCGGGCCTGCCGTTTTCTCCGTTAAAAGTATTCAGCCACTCTACGATCAAGGCATTAGCGGGATCATTGATCTCTTCTGGCCCCCAAACCACACCGTCTTCAGTATGCTTACTGGTTTCGGGCAGACTGTAAGGGGGATCGAAACAATCGATTTCAACATCCTTTGGTGCCCGGCAAATAGGAGCGATTTTGTCTTCAACGGCAACTTCCAGCCAGCATATATTATGATTGTCAGCTTGTTTGATCTTATAGTTGGCAAAGGGTTTAACCTCATCACCAAAGATGGGCCGGCGCGTCTTGGCGTCTACGCTCATGTTGGCGTTGTCCCATACCTGCAATTCGATCAGGATCTGGGATTTGACATCACAACAAGTAACGTCGATGTAATCAAACCAGGGGGTCCAATAACCTTCTGCGCCGTTATTGACCGAATTAGCCTTACTTAAGATAAATGGATCAGCATCATTGGATTTGCCGTTTGTGGCGAAGTAAATGTCACTGTAGTCCCATTCCGTGGCGCCAACGAACGCATCCAAACATTCAGTAGGAAGAAAACGACGTACCTGTAACTGCACGTTCGAACAATTATCATAACTGCCTTCGTCCACATCACTGGCGTATACCCGCGCGTAGTCTTCCCCGCCAATGGAGATCTGCAAGTCTTCGTTGCAAACGGCAACGGGCTCTATTTCATCAATTACGTAAAATGGACACAGCTCAGAATAGGCCGTTTTACCGCAAATATCTTCTACCTTATATTTAAAATAATGTGCTCCTTTGGGGACATTGGCCACCGTCACACTGTTGGTAGTCCAGTCTTCTTCGTCGATGTCTACTTCAAATTTCGCGTGCTCAAATTTTTCTATGATGTAATTGCCCGTGGGGATGCCGTGCCATAACTCCGGTACTTTGGTGTAGATCTCTACCGTCCATTTGTAGTTGCAGGCGTCTTCTGCACCACCGGCTTTTTTGACGACCGGTGCCGGTACTTCGAACGCAGCCGTGCAGTCAAAAGGGCCGACACTAAAAGCGGGTACATCAGAACCGTTATACAAGTCTTCGTCTTTCTCCGGACACAAAACTACCGGCGGTTCTTCTTCTCCTATGATCAAATGTTGCTCCCAGGTCAGCTTTTTATTCTTCCAATCGGAAAAGGTTGGAGCAGGGCAATCTTCGGAAGTAGTTACCAATTGGATACCCTCTTCGTAGCGCAAGGGATTCCAGCACCAGTCGAGGATCGTCCAGGTGCGAATGATCTTGTCACCACATTTGGCCGGACCGGGTAGGTTTTGATCTTCAAACGTCACGGTTACATTGCACAGGTGATCGAGCACCGGCATGCGCATGCACACCGCATTCACGAAAGTGGGGTAAGATTCAATCTCTTCAGGCAGCAGTTGACTTTCCGTCCCGTACCAACAGACATCAAAATATGCTTTACAGGTTGGTAATTCGATGATGGGTTTGAAGAAACAGATCTTTTGCTCGATAGCCGCACGGTTGCCTTTTTCATCTTCGTAGATAAAAGTTCTCAGAATAACCTGCGAAATCAATCTTCCTCCAACCATTTCGGCTGTACCAGCGTAATTGCACTGCAAGTCTCTTAATTCATCAGTTACTTTTACCAATTGCGGCTCCCAGCCGTCGGTCTGGCAGTTATCCGTTACCTGAGGTATTCCGGTATAATAGGCATACTCGTCATCCTGGTAAGAGGCGGGAACATTAAAAATAGAATCTGCGTCCGTACATACCAATAGCCTGATATCTGCAGCATTAGGAGCGTATTTTACATCGATCCCGTCATTTGGACAGGCCTCCGGATCCTCATTGGTAACCGGGCGGTATTTATAAAAGGTGCCCTCAATTTTCTTGAAAGCCTTTTTGCCATCTTTTGCACCGAAATAATCGGCGTCGATATCCGTGTCTACTATTTGTCCGTCTTGTTCAATGGGCGTTGCCGTGCCCGGGCTTTTCATCAAACCCACTACTTTGTTGATACAGCCCGTAGGTGGTGTTTTGTCTTCGGCATTGACGTAACCCCAGCAAATGAAAGTGTCGTTATCACTATCGGCTACGGCCGGGTCACCTTCAAAAACCGTGTATCTAAAAATGCCGCATTTATTCACGGTGTTAATGGAATGCCCTTCGTAGGGATAGGCAACCTTAACGTAGTAGCGGTCCTCACAGGCATTGGGTAAACCCTCCAATACGGCATCGGGTGTCAGCGGTGCAAAGCAATTAGCGTCCATCCTCACCTGTACCGTATCGTTGCAAGCTAAGCTATTGATCCCTCTGACGGAAGGTGCATCGACTTGTACATTGAATTGCTTCAGGCTCGTATTGCCGTATACATCACTGGCTTGCACGGTAACCGTATAGAACAGGTTAGTCAGATCAGCATCAGCTTGAAAGGGGCTGACGCTCAAATCGAAGATCAGTATCCCGTATTGTTGACCGGCAAAGTCATCGTTATAAAAGAAAGGAGCGGGTCCGTTATCGTAGAAATTAGCTTCGGTAACGGAAACTACTTCAACCGGTACTTCACCCGTACAATCATCGCTTGCCTGCAAAGACCATACTTGCAACCGGTCGCTTTCACAAACCGAAGGAGAAAGTAACGACAAGGTGCCATCGGGGATATCGATCACCGGAGCGGTTTGATCATTGATAGTTACTGCAAAATTCTGACTGATGATAGGGTTGACGTTGTCCGTCAGTTCCACTAAAATGGAATACGTTCCGGCAGGGAGGTCATCCATTTCGAAAACAAAGTCGCCAAAAGCATCCGGGCCGGCCATTTGCAGGAAAGCACCCGTCGTTAGATTCGTTGCTGCGGCAGAGAGGAATGCATCTTCCGGAATATCGCCTGTAACGGTCAGTGCGAAACTCAGATCAGTATGACAATCACCGGCGGGCAAATCAAAAGCATCATTGGCAACGAACGCTCCGTCGGCGATCACTTGTGTGAAATCGTCAAACTGCGCCGTTACGTCAAAAGAGATATCTTGTTGTGCGTTTAAGGAGGGGAAAAGAGCAAGTGGAAAGGCGAACACCAATAGATTTAGGCATTGGCGCACGACTGGAATCGTCACAATGTTCATGATACTTGATTTGTTATTAGCTATAACTTGTAATAAGTTTAAACTTTTTGATCATTATAAAAAATAGAATGATCAAAAAACCTTAACCTTATTTTCAGTTTTTCTGTAAAAATAGCAGTTTTTATGGAATATTAAGGCTTAAATAGCAGAACAATTGTTTACGTGGGGAGCAGAATCGTATTTAGTGTCAAGCAGACATGGTTTTACTTGGTTTTTAACTTTTTGTTTTAATTTAAAACACTTATTTTAGTGACTAATGGAATTCTTCTATTTGACGATGTCATGAAATTACAAATAGAAGATTATTAACAAATAGTATGATAACTTACATAAAAATAGATGGATTCAAATCTTTTAAGAACTTCGAGATGAGTTTTACGCCCTTCACTGTAATAGCAGGAGCAAATGCATCGGGAAAGAGTAACTTATTTGATGCTTTGAAGTTATTATCTGATTTATCACATACGGATTTAAAGAACGCTTTTACCAATCAACGAGGAGAAGCTATCGAATTATTTACACAGTACGGGAATGAAGAATACGCTGATGAAATGTGTTTTGTAGTTGAAATGCTCGTTGATAAAAATGTATCAGATAGCTGGGGAGGTAGTGCTACATTAAAATATACAAGGTTACGATATAAGATAAATATTGCCAGGAAGGGTAATGAAGACGGTGTGGATGAATTATTTATCAAAGATGAATTATTAGAACCAATCAGACACCAGAAGGATCAATGGATAAAAGATAGTATCCCAAAAAACACAATTGAACATTGGAGACCAAAAGTAAAGACAGGTAAAAGGGGTAAACCTTATATATATATATACAGAACTCAAAAATGGAATACCGACAATTAAACTTCCTCAGGATGGTAAACCAGGGGGGAAGGCAACACCTGCTTACGCTGTCACTAGAAGTGTACTAAGCGGAATTGATGATGTCAATTTTCCTCATGCTTTTGCAGCCAGAGAAGAGATGAGGAATTGGAAATTTTTACAACTAAATCCTGATGACCTCCGCGAACCGACTAAGAAGCAAATTGGGATGTCGGACATCATTACTCAAACGGGCGAGAATCTTGCTGCAGCTTTATTTAGAATTCAATCAAAGGATAAATTCATACTTAAGGAAATTTCCCGTAAGTTGAATAATTTACTTCCAAATTTGATAGATGTAAAAGTACTTGATGATAAGTCAAATAATCAATATGTAATCAAGGTGAAAAGTGAGGATGGTAAGGGGTTTTCATCAAGAGTGTTATCTGAAGGCACTTTACGTTTACTAACGCTTTGTATATTTCTTTATGATGATCTGCATAAGAGTTTGCTGTGCTATGAAGAACCTGAAAACGGAATTCATCCCTTTAGGATTAAATTTCTAACCAAACTTTTAAGTGAGTTAAGTGTAGATTTTGATGATACAAGTACACCATTAAGACAAGTACTTGTGAACACTCATTCTCCTGTACTAGTTGGTGAAATTGTAAATTGGGAGAGTGATAAAAGAGTTAGTGTTTGGTTTTCACAGCTTAATACCTTAGTGACGAAAGTGAAAGGTGAGAAACGTAAAATAAATATAACGAGAATATTACCTGTGTTAAAAATTCCTAATAATAATCAAACCAGCATTCCTTTTACCGAACTTAATATAAGAGAATCCGATATTAAAATGACCGTGTCGCAAGTCAAAAGATATTTGGAGACAACAGATTTGGAACAAACTATTGGTACTTTATGACAAAACAACTCATCATTGGACTTGTCGGAGGGGTGTAGCCCCACCATGATGTAGCCTAAGCGGCATACTTCATATATTTTTTCCA
>CAZHNG010000016.1:0-36668 GCA_964533785.1 uncultured Saprospiraceae bacterium
AGATAATACTTATCAAAACAATTACAAAAAAATTAACACTTTCTTAGCCCTTTTTTATCCGCCGAATCCACATCTTCCCGCTAAGCGGCTGCAAAGATATAGCCTTATTTCTTTTTTCCAAATACTTTGCTGTTTATTTTTTATTTTTCTTCGCTGTAGCAATTGTGCCGAAGAAATCCAATATTGCAGCCGATTTAAATATAATACCATGAAAAAACACAATTTCAGCGCAGGTCCATCTATTTTACCCGATGTAGTATTCCAGGAAGCAGGCAAAGGAATCATTAACTACAATAACTCAGGACTTTCTATACTGGAGATTTCGCACAGAAGTAAAGCGTTTGAGTCTATATTGCAGGAATCGGAAGCGTTAGTCCGAGAGATTTTAGATATCAATGACGAATACGGAGTAATTTTCCTCACCGGTGGCGCAAGCTCTCAATTTTTTATGACAGCAATGAATTTATTGGAAGCAAACCAAACGGCCGGATTTATCGATACCGGAACATGGTCGGCAAAAGCGATTAAAGAAGCCAAGCATTTTGGTAAAGTCAAGGTAATTGCTTCTTCTCAAAAAGATGGCTATAAGTGCATCCCAAAAAACATCACTATACCCAAAGATCTTAGCTACTTGCATATAACTAGTAATAATACGGTATATGGTACTCAGTATCACTATTGGCCGGAAACTACGGTTAGATTGGTAGGTGATATGTCCTCGGATATTTTTACGAGACCAATAGATATCCATAAGTTTAAAGCTGTTTACGCTGGGGCTCAAAAAAACATGGGACCTGCAGGTACCACCTTAGTTATTGTCGAAAGAGAAGCACTTGGTAAAGTACAACGCGCTATACCCTCGATGCTAGATTACCGGAATCACATTGCCAAAAAATCTGCTTTTAACACCCCTCCTGTTTATGCCATTTATATTTCTTTATTAAACCTAAGGTGGTTAAAAAAAGTGGGAGGAATTCCGGAAATGCAAAAAAGGAACGAGGAAAAAGCCCGGTTGTTCTACGAAGAACTTGATCGCAACAACCTATTTGAAGGAAATGTAGCCAAGGAAGACCGGTCTTTAATAAATGCAACGTTCAGCCTGTTGGGAGATTATCAAGCACTTGAACCAACATTTCTTAAAGCCTGTGAGGATGGCGGTTGTGTCGGCGTAAAAGGACATCGTAGTGTTGGGGGATTCAGAGCTTCAATGTACAATGCTTTACCAGTAGAAAGTGTCAAAGCGTTAATAGAAGTAATGCAAACATTTGAACAAAAATACGGCTAAGACACTCACATCCAGGAAATCTCCCATTAAACCCTCCTTTTATTAACCGTTCTCAAGCTTTTGAAAAATTGAAATCTAGACCTGCAAAAATCAACATAGAGGTAAATGGCGTTTCCGTACCTGTAAAAGTTCACTTTGAGCGAAGAAAGAACTCTCGGGTCGCAATTGGTAAAAAAGTGGTTCACTTGAGGCTTCCCTTTAAAATTTCCCAGCCAAATCTAGACCAAAGCATTCAATGGATGAAGGCTTGGTTAGAAAAAACAGCTCAAAGAAAACCGGAAATACTGAACCGATTCATTCAAAAATCCTATTGCGATATTGATACCCTGACCGTTGGAAAACGCATTTATCAACTCAAAATAACATTAGCGGACAGAAAAACTCATAAGGCTACATTAGAAGATAATATTATCACTATCGACTTAAGCAGGGAATTAGCTCTGGAAAGGAGGTCTAAGATAATCAAAACCTTATTAAGCAGAATCATTGGAAAGGATTACCTACCCCATATAACGGAGAGGGTACACTACCTCAACAGGTTACATTTTAATCAAAAAATTAAAAGCGTTAAACTTAATTACGCCCATTCACGGTGGGGCAGTTGCTCCTCTAAAGGCAGCATAAATTTGTCGACTCGGCTATTATTTGCCCCACAAACAGTAATTGACTATGTAATCATACACGAATTGGCCCATTTATTAGAACCCAATCATTCTCCTGGTTTTTGGAAACTTGTGAAACAAGCTATGCCAAATTATAAAGAGCAAGAAAAATGGTTAAAAGAAAACGGCCACCTTTGTGATTTTTAGCCTTTTTGTGAATACAAGATTTCCTGGCCAAATTGTAGCAAATAGCCATCAGGGTCGAGGATCCCAAATTCACGCATTCCATATTCAAAGCTTTCAAGCGGATAACTGATCTCAACACTATCTTTTAACCTATGCCACAGGTCTTCAACATTATCAGTATAGAGATAGAGGCTGCCAGTGAACTTTGGAGCTTCATTCAAGTTCCGAGAGGTTCTCGTCGCTAGCATCAAACATACTTGATCTTTTACCATCCTCGCCCACTCATTATCAATTCGTTGCACACAGGTAAAACCCAACATATCTTCATAGAAATGTATACTCTTATCCAGATCTAATACTTCAAGCATTGGTCTTAACTCCAGAAACCTCATAACCAAACAAATCGATTAAGTAAAATCTACTTCTACAATTAATTTTCGCTTTTTCGAGAATAGGATTTTTTGTTCATAATCAATGAAGTAACCTGCTTTGGGTTCGTATTTAAGTTTTTGCTTAGTTTGCGCAACCAGGCTATTGGTCGTATTTAAAATATTGATTTTTACTACTTTTCCATTTTCAAAATCAATTTCAAGCAACTTAGTTTTCAAGGTTGTATCAATGGCTTGATACCTTATTTCGACAAGTTTATCGCCCTGGTAAGTAGAATCCGCTCTATATTTATCTTCCCAAGCTATCCGATTGATATCCGAATTGAGGAACACTTGAAGCTCATTTTCAAAATCCAGCTCTGCAGCTTCAATTTGTTCTTCTTCACCCTGTAATTTTATCATTTTTCGGAACCTACTTTCGGAAGCTTTAAGACGGTCGATTTCAGCCTGAAAAAACTGTTCAACATCAAAAAAAACAGCAGGAGACTGATTATTATCTTCTGCAGCAGAGCTTGCCGGTAAACATCCAGTTAATGATAAAGAAATTGTAAACAATACACCACTTGCACTCAGGGGATGCAAAAGGGTAAGTCCATTGCTTCTCAATGTAAAAAGGAATTCAAACATTAGTTCAATTTATTGTTGACTGATCAGCACTTCTCCATCCATGTCGTCCGGAATATCTATTCCCATAAGGGTAAGGATAGTAGGAGCGACATCCGCCAGTTTTCCATTTTTTACCTTAGCAGTAGTATTATCCCGGCTAACATAAATAAAGGGAACGGGGTTTTTGGTATGCGCCGTATTAGGACTTCCATTCTTATTGATCATATAATCAGAATTACCATGATCAGCAATTATGATCGTTTCGTATCCCTTAGCCAATAAGGTTTCTACGAGCTGCCGGGTGCAGCTATCCACTTTTTCAGCCGCTTTAATGGCTGCCTGGAAGTCTCCGGTATGCCCAACCATGTCTGCATTTGCATAATTGAGACAGATAAAATCGGGTTCATTATGATGAATTTCTTCAATAGCGGCATCAGTCACTTCCTGAGCACTCATTTCGGGCTTCAAATCATAGGTGGCTACTTTAGGAGAAGGAATAACGATCCTTTTCTCTCCAGGCAAAGCTTCTTCTTTTCCACCTGAAAAGAAATAAGTTACATGCGGATACTTTTCTGTTTCGGCCATTCTCAGTTGTGTTTTCCCAAGTCTGGCTATTACTTCTCCTAATGTATTATCCAGGTTTGTTTTTTCAAACAGTACATGAACTTTTTCAAAGGTATCATCGTAGCGAGTCATCATCACGTAATAGAGATCAAGCTTCTCAATATCATACTCCTGCATATCCGATTGAGTGAGTACCTGCGTAATTTCCCGCGGTCGATCGGTGCGAAAATTAAAACAAATGACGACATCTCCGTTTTTGATAGTTGCCACGGGAGTTTCGTCATTAGCCATAACTACGATCGGTTCGATGAATTCATCTGTTTTTCCTTCCTGGTAACTCTTTTCAATAGCCTCAATTACATTAGGATTGGGCTGTCCTTTACCGTGAACCAATAAATCATAAGCAAGTTTGATCCGCTCCCATCTTTTATCACGATCCATGGCATAATAACGTCCTATGACTGAAGCTACTTTACATTTTTTGCCATGGATATGATCTAGTAAACTTTGCATGTACAATTGTCCGCCTTTGGGATCGGTATCTCTCCCATCCATAAAGGCATGGATATAAGCCTGAATTCCAGCTTGATCAGTGATATCACAAAGTGCTTTCAGGTGGTTAATGTGTGAGTGTACACCTCCATCAGACAACAAGCCCATAAGATGAACCGGTTTTTGATGATTTTTAGCATAATCAAGGGCAGTGAGGAGCACTTCATTTTTTGCGAGTTCCCCTTCCTTTATTTGTTTATTGATGCGGGCAAGTTCTTGATAAACGATCCTTCCCGCACCGATGTTGAGGTGACCTACTTCTGAATTCCCCATCTGTCCCTCGGGCAAACCGACCTCTTCGCCATGCGTAACCAACTGTGAATGGGGATATTTCAGATGCAGGCCATCCATAAATGGAGTATCCGCCTGTTTAATAGCATCTGCTTTTATATGAGGGCCGTACCCCCAACCGTCTAGTATAATTAACGCGACCTTATTTGCTTTCATGAACTTTGAATTCTTTTTTGCGGCTAATGTAGGGCTTTTAAGTTTAAATAGATGTAAAGAAAAGCAGAAGCCTATTTAACATTAGACAAGAATAATTGACTTAAAATTAAGATGATGAAACAAGTTCTTACGAATGAAAGTTGAGAATATGACAAAAATTACCCCGGTAAAAGGATTATTTTTTTATATTTTTGCGATAAATAAGTTAGAACTTCATATTGTTATTTGTCAGCTTTTTTGAGCTATCAAGTGATTTAGGAGTAAAATTCTTTCTTCTTACGAAGTAAAGCCACGAGGACTTAGCATTAGCTTCTTTCATCTAAAAGCTTCTACTTGCAATGACAAGAGAGAATAAGCTCAGGCTATCAATACAACATTCATTGTTCCAAAGTACAATTTAATCAATCCAAGACCTGCAAGACAAATTGCAGTTTCCCCTCTTATTTTCAATACCGATTTTAGTGTATTTATTCACCCTATGAATAGCTACCTGGTAATGATAAAACATTAAACCCATCATTACTTGACAGCTATCCATCATTACATACTACATTAACAAAAACATAAAATAATGAACAAACATTTTACTCGCTCAAAGCGAGCCGGTAAACGCGTATTTCCTTTTTCGCGTTGGCTCATAGTAGGAGTGGTTTGGGTTTTCATTGCATTTACGCCCTTAATGATGCCAGCCCCAGGATTAAATACTCCACAACCTATTGGAAAATTTCTTGATGGCACCTTACCGACTGTTGCACCAGAAGGAACAGTTGAATATGAGGTGGTGGAAGCTTTTCCCAATTTAGAAGTAGATAGCCCTTTGGTCTTTGTTCCAGAACCAGGAACAAATCGGATCATTATCGGAACAAGGGACGGACTCTATGAAGCTTTCGAAAATGATCCATCAGTTACCACAGCACAAAAGCAGCCTTTTTTGGACTTGACCGACCGTACGGCGGTAGTGTGGGACGGCGGAATGTTAGGGCTTACCTTCCACCCAGACTTTCTTACCGATTCCAACAAACGCTTTATTTATGTATGGTATACCTCAAAGATGGAGTCAGCTACCAAAAAATATTGGGGTTCCGGTGAAAACACAACCCAAGCACAAAATGTATTTTTAAGGTTATCGCGCTTTGAAGTTGATTTTGTAAACGGCAGTAATATTGTTAATAAAGACTCTGAGCTTATCATGATCAACGTTCATTGTTACAATAGTTCTCATCGTGGTGGAGGTATGGCTTGGGATGATGACGGCAACTTGATTGTAACAATCGGGGAGCAATTTAATGGCGGCAGTGCTCAAAACATTACCAACACTTTGCAAGGAGGATTCATTCGTATTGATGTAGATAAAAGAGGTGGTAGTTCTAGCCATATTCCAAAGAGAGTGGTACAAAACGACCCAACCTATAATCCAATGGGGACAGATCCTACCACGGGAGGTACTGTAATCAATGGCTTTGTCGGCCATTACGCAGGTTCCAATCCTGCCTCTCAAACTGACATGGAAGATTCTGACTTCTTAAGCGATCCTGACAAAGAATTTACAGGTATTGAATACTATATTCCAAATGACAACCCTGACTGGGCTGCTTTGGCGGAACTTAAAGGCGTTACGCTTACTGAAGGTGATTATTTTGAAGAATACGTAACTATTGGTAACCGTAACCCTCATCGAATGACTAGAGATGGGGATGGCCGCTATTGGAGTGGTGAGGTAGGCGCAGGTTCAAGAGAAGAAATTAACGTACTCGAAGAAAATGAATTGAGTGTAGGAATCAATTATGGCTGGCCTGCTAAAGAAGGTAACCAAGGATCTTATCCGAGTAGTTATATAGGCGTTCAAAAAGATCCTGCTACCGATTTTCTTCGGTCAGAAGCTAATGCCATCATAGGAGGGTATGTATATCGAGGAACTGACCTTCCCGGATTATTTGGAAAATATATCTGCGGCGGTTACTCTCAACAAAGAATCTTTGCAGTTTCTTACGATGAAGTGAACGGAAATGTCACCAATATTTCACGTGAAGTGATAGCTAATTTCGATCCCGGAGCGTTAATTACCTTTGGTCAAGACCACGCCGGGGAGATATACTTGTGTCCTCAAGGACCGGATAGAAAGATCTATAAATTAGCTACTGTAGGTGCCGCTATTCCTGCCCCTCCGCGCTTGTCACAGATCCATGCCTTCAATACCAACCAACAAACAGGAGATTTTACGGGAATAACTACTTTAACCCCCAAGACGGGCGTACTTCCTTATGAGCTCAACGTTCCATTCTGGTCGGATGGTGCATTGAAATACCGTTATTTGGCAGTGCCTAATAATGAAGATGGCAATGGGATGCACGATAAAATAGATGAAAAGATCATCTTCTCTGAAAATGGGGATTGGCAATTTCCCAATGGTACAGTATTCATCAAACACTTTGAGTTGCCCGTAGATGAAACTGACCCTACTGTGGTCAAAAAGGTAGAAACGCGTTTTGTGATTAAAGGAGATGATGGTGAATATTACTACCTGTCTTACGAATGGAGGGACGATGGCACCGATGCCGATTTATTAGAAACGGGAAAAACCAAGAATTTTGATATTCAGCTTTCCGGTGGAGGTACCGAACAGCAGGAATGGATCTACCCAGACCGAACGGAATGCCTACAATGTCATAATGCCGTCGCGGGACACGTACTGGGAGCCAAAACCCGTCAGTTAAACAAAGATGTTGACTATACGGTAGTAGGCGGAAACATAGGCAATCAGCTGGAAACCTACCTACAACTAAACATGTTTGCGGGTACGCCATTTCAAGCTTCGGATATCACTAACTTTCTGACCCTAAGTCCACTGGACGATGCGAATGCTACGGATGAAGAGCTGGCACGTTCCTACTTTGATTCGAATTGTAGTTACTGCCACCGCCCTGGTACAGCCAATGGAGCAGCTTTCGATATGCGTTTTTCCACACCATTGGAATACCAAAATATCGTCAACGCATCATTGAGAGAAGAACTTGGTGACCCCACCAATAAAGCCGTAGTTCCTGGTGATTTATTTCACTCTATTGTCTATCAGCGCATCAAGTACCCAGACCAAGAGCCTAGTGATCCTACCTTTAGTATAGATATTTCTATGCCACCTTTAGCAAGAAATGTAGTGGATGACCAGGGCGTTACCATCGTTGAAAACTGGATTAATGGCCTAGATCCTGCGGACTTCCCAGTAGGTAATTTGGTCCCGACTATAACTTTCCCCGAAATCGACCCTAAATGTGTGGACGATGCCAATTTCCTTCTAGGAGCAACTTCGGATTCTCCGGTCTCGATTACTTACATGGTTGAAGATGGTGACCAATACATTTCTTTGAATACGAGCACCGGGGAAGTAGATATTCTAGAAGATGTCATTTTTGACGACATGACCGGAGACCAGCTTCTACCCTTACCTGCTACTGTAACAATAGTTGCAAGACAAGAGGCAAATAATGACTACGAAGCAGCACAGGCGACCCGAAGCTTTGAGATCGTTGGCAGAAATAACTTCACCTTTGTAACCAACGGAGATGCTTCCCAGGTAAAATGTACCGATTGTCTGATCGTTACCCCTGATGTGGAGGATGCTGAGGGTACGGCCTGGTCTGATTTCACCATTGACCTCGACCAAACGTTCCGGTTAGAATTATTAGTGAATCTGGGCAGCAATGATGGTACAGGTGGTGACGGAATGACCTTTGCGTTGCAAGATGTCAGTAATACTTTCCTGGGATCCAATGGAACACCAATGGCAGTTGACGGTTTGACTACCTCTTTTGGAGTGGAATTTGATACTTGGCAAAGCTCAGGGACATCTGACCCTGCCTTCGATCATATTTCATTTTGGGCAAATGGTGATGTTACAGATCCTTTACAAACAGCAGTACAGGCCAGACAATCCTCCCCCAATATAGAAACCGGAACAGATTATGAAGTTGTGATTGAATGGGATCCGAATATTAACCAACTATCCGTTGAGTTTGACGGGACAGTAAGAGATATTTATAATGGAGATATTCGCAGTTTCTTTGGTAGTGCTCCGTACGATGATGTCTACTTTGGATTTGGCGCCGGTACCGGAGGAGCTACAAATGAGCATAAGGCGTGTATAGTGAATTTAATTCAAGGTGGATCACTACTGAACCTTTCCATTTCTTCCACTGACGAAGACTGCGGGCAAGGAAACGGTACCGCTACGATCACTCCTTCCGGTGGTAGTATGCCCTATACTTTTGCCTGGAGTGATGATGATCCGCAAAATCCACAATATACTACAGGAGTAAGAAATGACCTTTCTGCAGGTACTTACTTTGTAACCGTTACGGATGATAACAACATCAGCAAAACAGCGTCGATCGTAATTAATAATCTACCAGGACCCACGCTGGAAGTGTCTTCTACGCCGGCTAGTTGCAACGTCATTCCGGCTGATGGAACGGCAACGGTGACACCCACTCCAGCTTCAGATCCACCAAACGTTGAATATACCTACGATTGGGAAGATCCCCAAAGTAATCCTTTAGTCCAAAATACCGCAACGGTTACCGGCCTGGTGCCAGGTACTTATTCAGTGACCGTCACCAATACCGTCACCAACTGTTTTGCAATTACAACTGTCACAGTAGAAGAAGCTGCGCCGTTTACTTTATCAACCAGTTCCGTGCCATCTCCTTGTGGAATGACTGACGGATCAGCCACTGTCACTGTTGATCCAGCAGGAACTTATACGTATAAGTGGAATGATCAACCAGATCCGAATGGACAGACTACGGCAACGGCGACCGGACTGACACCAGGCACCTATACCGTCACCGTTACCGATGCCAATATGTGCGAAGCTACCGCAACCGTTGATGTCCTTTCTGACTGTCCGCCATTGGCAAGAGTCGGAACGGCTACTGATGATGGAGGTAATTGTTATACGCTTACTACCCCTGCTCCAAACAATCAAGCAGGAGCTATTTGGTCTCCGAACACGATCAATCTCAACAATGGATTTGTTTTGGAGGGTGAGTTATACTTTGGTTTTGATAATAGCGGAGATAATAGGGGTAATGCGGACGGCATTGCCTTTGCACTGCACAGGGATGATAGAGGTACGAGTGCTATTGGGGGATACGGCGGTTCTTATGCCATCGCTCTTACTAACGGTACTGAGGCAGTCGCTCCATCCTTTGGATTTGAATTTGATACCTACCCTAACGGAAGTGAACCAACGGTGGATCACTTCTCCTTTTGGGGGAACGGAGATGTTTATACTCCTTTGACAACAGAAGTGCAGGCAGATCCGACCTCCGGAAATATCGAGGACGGAGAGCTACACACCATCAGAATAGAATGGGATCCCATTGCGGATGATATGGAAGTTTACTTTGATGGTAATTTAATAGATACCTACACGGGAGATATCGTTGCTAATTTCTTCGAAGATGATCCAACAGGAGTATACTGGGGCTTCGGTGGAGGTACCGGAGGCGCTACCAACTTACAGCAGTTCTGTCTAACCAGCTTTGTATCCAGTACTCCAATTTCATTGCAGACCAACATTCTTACGGAAGCAAACTGCGGACAAGCAACCGGAGAAGCGGAAGTTATTCCGACCGGTGGAACGCCACCATACACTTATCAATGGAGTGGAGGAATTCCAGATCCAATGGATCCATCTAAGGTCGGCGGGTTGGCTGCAGGCACCTACTTTGTAACGGTAACTGATAATGTAGGCTTTACGGCTTCCACTTCGGTTGTTATGACCGAAACAGGTTGTGTAGGCTTGGTAGTAAATGGAGTGGCTACGGCGGATGGTGGTGATTGTTATACCCTTACACCGGAGGCTGGAAGTCAGGCAGGTACGGCCTGGTCTCCTTCCACAATCGACCTGACAGACAATTTCCGATTAACTGCTGAACTTTATTTTGGAGATAACGATCCCGGAGCGGACGGTATAGCCTTCGCTTTGCACAATGACACACGGGGGCCGAATGCCATCGGTGACCTGGGTGGTAGTTTTGCAATTGATAATCAAGCTGGTGGGGATGATGTATTTCCGTCTTTTGGAGTTGTATTTAAAACTTATCCCACAAGCGGTGGAGATTTGATCTATGTTTTCCAGGATGGAAATACTGCACCTGGTGCAGCAGTTGTTGGTCCTTTCTGTGCTACGGACGGTAGTACTCCAAGTAGTAGTTGTACCAACATAGAAGATGGTAATCAACATACAGTTATCTTTGAGTGGAATGCCACACAACAAGTATTGACCGTATTCTTTGAAGGCACACAAGTCATTCAGTACGATGGTTCGGTGTTGGGGAATGTAACCACCATTTTAGGTGGAGGTGGACCAGACGTTACGGATGCTTACTGGGGATTCGGTGCAGGTACAGGTGGGGCGATCAACCGCCACGAGGTTTGTATCACCAGCATGGAAACCGGTATCCAAGTCAATCAGTCTATTGATTTTCCTACTATCGAAAGTGTATGTGCGGATGCAGGTTCCGTGCAATTGGATGCTACCGCAACTTCTGGTCTGCCGGTCGCTTACGCTATTGTAGAGGGTGCTGGTTTCGTTGAATTTGACCAAAACGATGCGACAATCCTGAACATTCTTGGTGGCGATGGGCAAGTAACCATTGAGGCCAACCAGGCAGGAAATGATGACTTCTTTCCGGCACCACCCGTTCAGCAGAGCTTTTTAATCGAAAAGTCAAGCAATATTGCGTTCACCACAAATGGGGACGCGTCGGTCGATCCAGCAGGCTGTGACTGTTTCATCGTCACTCCCGATGAAGAAGAAAAGGCTGGAACGGTATGGTCTGATAAAAAATTAGACCTGACTTATGGATTTTCCTTTGAAGCCGACATCTTCATGAGTGAAGACCTCAGTTCTGATAACCAAGACCGAGCGGATGGTATCACTTTTGCTTTGCATAATGACCCAGCGGGTGCTTTAAAACCGGTTGGATCTATTGGAACTGATATGGCTGTGGATAATTTAACCAATGCCTTTGGTTTTGAGTTTGATAATTACGCTGGAACATCCGATGCCTTCGATATTCAGGAGGACCACGTCGCTTTCTGGGCGGGAACAGTAACTAATCCATTGACAACGCCGGTAGTCGTCGACGCTCAAGATCCGAACTTTGAAGATGCGGAATGGCACCGTGTGAAAATCGACTGGGATCCCGCTACACAAACGATGACGGGTTGGTTTGATGGTAATTTAGTAACTACCTATACTTATTCAGGTTTAGACGACTTGGTAACTGAACACCTTGGTGGAAACCCCGAAGTACATTTCGGCTTCGGTGGTGGTACTGGTGGCAAGACCAGCTTACAAAAATTCTGCGTGGTAGAAGTTTGTCGCGATGTTCAGTTTAACATTACGGCCATGTTACAAGGGCCTTACAACCCAGATACAGATGAGATGAATAACACTATCAATCCAATGCTACCGCTACTCGATCCCTATTTTGAAACTACCACTGCTCCGAGCATACCGGCCAATGCAGTGGATTGGGT
Organism: uncultured Saprospiraceae bacterium; assembly: GCA_964533785.1. Classification (GTDB taxonomy): domain Bacteria; phylum Bacteroidota; class Bacteroidia; order Chitinophagales; family Saprospiraceae; genus JANQRV01. The sequence continues at coordinate 12,177 of CAZHNG010000016.1, forward strand.
ATTAGTCGAGGTACATGATCCACATGATATGTCGCAGGTCATTGCAAGTAAACCTTGTTTCTTGACTACAAACGGTACTATTGTGGATATTGACGGCAGCCCGGGAGTAGTATTTGAAGACCTATGCGTTATAGAGGCTTATATAGCCGTTAAACACCGTAACCACTTAGGTGTGATGACGGGGATAAAACATTCTTTTGAGATAGAATAAGCTGATGCGATAAGTCCAGAGATTGACTTAATCAGCAAATCTAAAGGTACAGTTCAATATATGAACTGTACCTTTTTTTATTTTCCTTTCCCCTGCAGTAATACCAGTCCGGTATAAAAGAGAATCTTGAAGTCGAGTGCCAGGGACATATTTTCAATATAGAGGATGTCAAACTTTAATCGTTGCAGCATTTGGTCAACATTAGAGGCATAACCGTATTTCACCTGTCCCCAGGAAGTGATCCCCGGTCTAACTTTCAACAGATGCTTATAATGTGGTGCTCGTTCTATAATTAAATCAATAAAATGTTGCCGTTCTGGTCTGGGGCCTACTAATGACATATCGCCTTTCAGGACATTCCAAAATTGAGGTAACTCATCCAAACGCCACTTACGCATAAGCGTTCCCCAGGCAGTGCAGCGATTGTCCTTATCGTGCGATAATTGGGGACCGTCTTTTTCTGCATCTACGTACATGGAGCGAAATTTGTAAATGGTAAAAGGCTTACCGTTCAGACCAATTCTCTTTTGTTGAAAAATGATCGGGCCGGGAGAAGACATCCTTACCCTTATAGCGGTATACAAATAAAGCGGAGAGAGGACGACCAACATAAAAACCGAAACGACTACATCAATTAAACGCTTCACGATCTTTTGCCACTTCGGCATGAGATCTTGACGGATCTCGATCAATACGGCACCGTATACCTCGGTCATTTGAACAGTACCCAACATGATATCGTACATATCCGGGATGATCTTTACAAGTATTTCATCCCCATAATCAAAAAGGGTATTGAGTATTTCCCGTAATAGATTATGCTCGGAAGTTTCAATAGCAATGATAACTTCTTCAACGCTATGGTTTTCAATGATAGCATCCAATTCCCGAATGGTACCCAGATCAGGTAAAACGGTAGCCAGATCATTATCGCCTTTGCGGTTGGTATTTACAAAACCGATAAAGTTATTGCCCAACTTTTTTTCTCGTCCGTTAATATCTTCATACAGTTCCAAGGCTCCTTGGTTACCTCCGATAATAATCGTGTTGAAGGTAATTTTGCCAGATTTCACTCTTTGATTGGCGCGAGTCAACAAATACATTCTCACGGTAGCGGTAAGAAAGAAGTGAAGCATCAATAAAGTCAAAAAGGACGTGTAATAAGTATGGTAATCCGTTACGAAGTCATCTAAAACAAAAGCAAAGAACAAACACAATACTCCGAAAAAGCTCAAAACTATAGTTCTTCTAAGGGTAGCCAAGCGCGACAATCGGTAAATGTCCTTATAATGATCGAAGATAGAATAGAAAAGTAACCAGGCAATAGGAACCAGTAGAATACCGTACCAAAAGTTGGGATCATTAAATATTTCGAGGGTAATGGCATCAGTTTCCAGGTGTTTGCGATAAATAAAAAAGACCGCCCACGCTAATAATGCGGTAAGATAATCAGCTAACTGGTAGCCTTTGGTGTGTAGCCGCCGTTTCTGTTTCATGGATGTCTATCTGTATTGTTGATGGTCGCAAAAAGCTGGATACAAAAGTGAATAATTCGTATAATTTATCCAAAACGCTGATTGCGCACTTCTATTTCATCCATTATTTTATAGGCCAGTTCGAGTGCCTTGTAACCATCCTCAATACTTACTTTGGGAGCAGCATTTTGGCGAATACTATTGGCAAAAGTCTCGAGTTCCATTTTAATGGCATTAACGGGTTCAATATCCGGCATATCCATGTGGATAAATTTTTTGCCAATGTGTGTATCGATTTCCATCATGGATTCACCACCGGGCAGGTTTGGAGAGCCGGGATCGAAGAGGCGTACTACCTGAGCTTGTTTATCCAAAAAGTCTAAGCTGATGTAAGCATCCCGCTGGAAAAAGCGAATTTTCCGCATTTGTTTCAGCGAAAGCCGGCTGGCGGTCAAGTTAGCCACACAACCGTTGGAGAATTCAAGCCTTACATTTGCAATATCGGGTGAAGTACTAACGATGGACACTCCACTGGCCGATATTTTTTCCACATCAGATTTCACCAGGCTTAGTACAATATCGAGATCGTGTATCATTAAATCCAGTACCACCGAAACGTCTGTACCACGCGGATTAAAAGTAGCCAACCGGTGCCCCTCGATAAACATGGGGTCAAGGCTATGATCTTCAATTGCCAATAATGCCGGATTAAATCTTTCGACATGCCCTACCTGTACTTTTACCTGTCTTGATCTACTCAACTCCACCAAGTCTTCAGCTTCCTGAATGGTGTGTGTCAACGGCTTTTCAATAAACACTTGTTTTCCAGCCTCAATGGCCAAGCGGGCTAATTCATAATGAGTGGTTGTGGGCGTGACGATATCTACAACATCAACGGCATTGATCAATTCATCCGGCGAGGAAAAGGATGAGATATCATATTCTGCTGCCACAGCTTTACTGACCGCCTCACTTTTATCGTAGAAGCCCACTAAATCGTACACTTCAGGAAGCAAACCAATGCATTTCAAGTGAATTTTACCTAAGTGGCCAGCGCCAAGAACACCAATTTTCAACATGTAAATAGGAATTAGTTTGGATGCCAAAAATAATACTGATTTGGCATTTTCAGCAAGAAGGGGTCTTTATCTTTTTAAAGATGATAAAGTAAGTACAGTAAATCATCATTTATTGGATAAGTGCTTCCTGAACTTCCCGGAATAAAAAGAAACCGTCGTCTCCTTGTTTTTGGTAGAGCGGCATGAGAATGTATCCGTCTTCCGGTGCGTATATCGGCCCGTTCTTATCTCTTGCCAGCAGAGTGCCTTTGGCGACCTGATGAAAATTGCGAAAACCCGGCATCATGTGAAATTTATCTTCCGGTTTTATGGTGTGTACTTTGATCAATTCAGTCATTTGCGGTAACCCTTTTGAATACTTCAATAGTATTTCATTGTGTCTATTTTCCACATCTTTGGGATCGACACAACCGATCAATTTCAGGCAGTGAATGATGACGGCAATGGCACGGTTAACAGAAAGTGGATCATGGTGTTGCCCTGCTTCAAATGTAACAGCGGTGGTTTTCACGCCCAGGTTCCTTGTATTGAAATAGTGCATGGTACTGCCCTGTAAGCCTTCTATTGCTCCCAGGATGACCGGAACGGGAAATTGACGGGCCAAATTTAAGCTGTCATCGTTCGTTGAAGGGATCATAAAAATACCACCACTAGCTGTGGTCGTGTGTAAATCTAAAACAAAAACCTCCTCAGGGTCATACCATCTAATTTCCTGCTCAATTACTCCGAGCAGATCCTTTATTTCTTTTTCCTCAGAATCGAGTTCGTGATAAGATAATTTTTGAGTTTTTTCGATTATTTCTGGGCGAAAACTGCGGTTGAGATCCTTATCGACAAAACGAACCCCTGCCTTCAATGCGGCAATATTGCCTCGCAAACCGATCATTTTACCGCGAAAAATAAAATCATTTTTTTTAACCTGTTCTGCTTTCAGCATCTGGAATACTTGTTCCTGCGCCTGCACACCCGATTTCTCATTGCCATGAATTCCCCCGATGCAGATGAACAACGGGCCTTTTTCTGTTCCTCCATACCTGTCAATAATTCTATTACTATTAATCATAAATCACAAAATCTTTTAGAAAAAATATGACAAAACAACCACTTCATCTTTCTGTTTTCCTTGTTTTAAAGATATTTGTTTATTCGAAAAAAGGAAGATATATGAACTGGAAATTTTTAGTCCTGCTTCTCGTTACAATATACGGTAATTTAGGTGCTCAGGTTAATTCATCTTCAGAAGAAAAAATTGACGCTGACCTTTATAGAAACCTTTCGGAGCAACCAAAAGTTGACTTTCTTGTCGTACTAAAAGACCAACTCAATGTAGATGCGGCCTACCAACTGCAGGCCAAGACGGCAAAAGGACGATATGTGTTTGAAAGGCTCTACCAGCACGCTCAAAAAAGCCAACGACAAGTTAGTACATATTTAACTGCTGCTCAGGTATCTTTTCAGCCCCTTTTCATTGTGAATGCTATTGCTACCAGCGGCGATCTTGATTTGGCGAGATCGATCGCCAAATTTGAGGAAGTCGCCTCAATTATACCGGATCCCTGGGTAAAAATGGATGACCCCATGCAGGCTACTAACATAGCGCTACGTGAAGGTGTAGAATGGGGTGTTCAGCAAATTAAGGCTGACCAGGTCTGGCAATTGGGATTTACGGGACAAAATGTGGTCATTGGTGGTCAAGATACGGGATACGAGTGGGAGCATCCGGCTTTAATTAATTCTTACAGAGGATGGGACGGCCAACGAGCCAATCATGATTACAATTGGTTTGATGCCGTGAGTGAGATCAGTCCTTTACACCGCGACTCTGTCATTTCGGCCGACAATAACCCCTGCGGTCTAAATGTCGAATTCCCTTGCGATGACGGCACCCACGGCACCCATACCATGGGTACAATAACGGGAGATGACGGAGCGGGCAATCAGATTGGCGTAGCTCCTGGTGCCAAATGGGTAGGTTGCCGTTGTATGGAACGCGGATGGGGAAAACCCTCAACGTATATCAAGTGCTTTGAGTGGTTTTTAGCCCCGACCGACGTCAACGGTAATGCTCCTGACCCTGATCAGGCGCCGCACGTCATCAATAATTCCTGGTCCTGCCCGGAAATTGAAGGATGTAACGAATCGAACTGGGCGCTTATGGAAACTGCCATTGATAATTTGACCGCTGCCGGTATTTTAGTCGTCGTATCGGCTGGTAACAGTGGAGACAACTGCCATTCCATCAATGCGGCTCCTGCCATTTTTGAGAATAGTTTTGTGGTTGGAGCTACGATGATGAACGATACGATCGCCAGGTTCAGCAGCCGCGGTAAAGTGATGGTGGATGCCAGTGGCAGGACCAAACCAGACATAGCTGCCCCGGGAGTAGGAGTACGTTCTTCTATTGTCAATGGTCGATACGCCAGTTTCAATGGCACGAGCATGGCTGGACCGCACGTTGCCGGAGCCGTTGCCTTGATCATTTCAGCTAATCCAAGCCTAGCCGGACAGGTCAACATGATAAAGCGCCTCTTGGAACAGAACGCTAAACCAATTTCTGCTGCAGAAGACTGTGATCCCGATTCTGACCGATTACTTCCTAATAATACATACGGCCACGGCAGAATTGATGCACTAGCTTCCGTAAAAGAGGCCCTAGAACTCACCCCCACCAGCACCGATGATGCTAAAGATCTTTTTACCGTAAAAGCTTTCCCTAATCCTTTTGTTGAAGACTTCTCCGTACTAGTAAAAAATTGGAGCGGCCAAATAAACCTTGAAGTGTTTGACCAAATAGGAAGGCTAATAACCACCCAATCATGGGAACTATTCTCTGTTGACGAACAGTTGCTTGACGTAAATTTGGATCCGGCGATGCCGCCTGGCATGTATAACTACCGGATATACGGGAACAACGCTTCGAAATCGGGGAAACTAATCAAGGCCGAGAATTAATCTCACAGATTATGCTTACATTTATCCATCAAATAAAACATTCAGGCATGACACTCGATGATATAACCCAGCGATTTCAAGATCAGGTAAATAAAGCTCCCAACATAGGTAAAACCCTGAAATTCGTATTTGATGAAGGAGTCGTCTTTTTAGATTTATCTACCGACCAGCCAACGATCACCAATGATGACAAGGATGCAGATTGTACGATAACCACTAAAATCAGCACTTTTGAAAAGATCATTAGTGGAAAAACCAACCCTATGACCGCTGTTATGATGGGAAAGGTGAAGATCAAAGGTGACATGAGCGTGGCGATGAAATTGCAATCGCTGTTAGGGTAAAGTGTTTTACCGTTAAGGCGTTTCTTTAGAGTGCCATCTTTTCAGATTTCTTTGGTAGTTAAACAATTCCCTTACTCTTCTTTCGGTAAAGGAAATGATCTGTCCTGCGACATCAACGCGGGTAACAGCTTCGATGCCTTCTAATCCCGGCGAAGCATTGACTTCCATCAACAGAGGGCCTCTGGAAGATCGCAATAAATCCACACCCGCTACATCAAGTCCGATTACTTTAACTGCATTAATGACGAGTTTTTCTTCTTCCTCCGATAACAGGATTTTTGAAGCCGATGCTCCCCGGTGAAGGTTGGCCCTGAACTCTCCATCTTTTGCCTGGCGTTCCATCACGGCTGCGACCTCCCCTGCTATGACGATCGCTCTGATGTCCCTGCTTTCCGCTTCCCGGATAAATTCCTGGAGGATTATTTTGCCGCGTAATTTTTGCAAGGCTTCGATCGTAGCTTCGGCACTTCGCAGATTATCAGCAAGCAGTACACCAACACCATGCGTACTTTCCTGTAATTTAATTACTATTGGAAATCCGCCAAGAAAATCAACCAGTGTGGACAAGTCTTGTCCTCCTCCCAGGTAAACCGTTCGTGGTACTTCCAATCCGCAACGCGATAATTTTTGCAGAGCCCTTAATTTATTTCTTGACTGTAATAAAGCCTTAGCTTTCACGGTCGAAAAAGTATTTAAGGATTCAAAATGGCTGATCACAGCAGCCCCCTCTGAAGTAAAAGAGGCCCCGATCCGCGGTATGATAGCCGGAAAATTCGGCAATCTTTCATTTTCATAAAAAATACGGTTATTTCCTCTACCCACCATTAAACTACATCGTGCGTAATCAATGATACGCATACGATGCCCTCTCCTCAGTCCGGCTCGCATTAGACTTTGGGTTGAATAGAGATGGGGGCCGCGTGAAAGAATTGCGATATCTAGCTTCATCTGAATTGGTGCTAAAAGAAATTTTAGGTAACTGCAAAAAAGGGATCCTACAGTTGTTTGCCCAGCCGGCAAGTTACGATTATTTAACTATCTTGAGCCAGAATACCTTGCTTGTTCTTTAAAAAAGTGTTCATCCCTTTATGCAAGAAACAAAAGAATTTCGACTTAACGACAAACGAGTTATTACCGGCTGGATTTTTTTCGACTGGGCTAACTCTGCTTTTGCACTTGTTATTACAGTGGCTATTTTCCCGATTTATTTTGAAGCAGTAACGGATGATACCATCCGTTTTTTAGGGATGTCTATTGACGATGGTACCTGGTTTGCGTATTCCCTTTCGTTGGCTTATTTGATTATTGCAGCTTTCTCTCCCTGGCTTTCGGGTATTGCCGACTATGGGGGAAAGAAACTCTTCTTTCTCAAGTTTTTTACTTATCTGGGAGCGATTTCTTGTTTGTGCCTGTTTTTCTTTAATGGTATGGCACAGGTGGGCATTGCTACGATTGCTTTTGTTTTGGGTATGATCGGCTTTGCAGGGGGCTTTGTATTTTACAATTCCTATTTACCGGAAATTGTTACGGAAGATAAATACGATATTGTTAGTGCGAGGGGCTTTTCAATGGGTTTTCTGGGGAGTATGATCCTGTTAGTTGCCTGTCTATTGATCATTATGTTCCCGACACAGTTGGGCTTTCAGGAAGACAGCACCTTACCTTCCCGCATTTCATTTTTATTAGTAGGATTATGGTGGCTCGGATTTTCTTTTATTCCCTTCACGAGGCTACCACCAGATCCACCGAACGCTCCTCAGAAGCAATTATTCAAAAAAGGCTGGGAAGAATTGACGAAAGTCTGGAAATCGGTAAAACAACAAAGTAATACCAAATTGTTCTTATTTTCTTTTTTCTGTTATAGTGCAGGTGTGCAAACGGTATTGTACTTAGCGTCAACTTTTGCAGCGAACGATAAGTCTATAGAATTCGCGGAATTCGAGCTGATTGCGATCATTTTGCTTTTACAATTGGTAGGAATCGTCGGTGCGTTCTTTTTTGCCAAACTCTCCGATTGGCGGGGAAATAAATTTTCTTTGATCTCTATGTTATTGATCTGGCTGGCGGTATGCGTAGCGGGTTATTTAATGAGCTCGAAACTGGAGTTTTACATCATTGCCAGTGCTATCGGCATGGCGATGGGAGGAACCCAGTCATTATCCCGTTCTACTTATTCCAAAATTATCCCTTCCAATACGGAAGATACTACCTCCTATTTTAGTTTCTATGACGTATTAGAAAAAGTTGCAACGGTATTAGGTACGGCCATCTTTGGCGTGGTAAATCAGCTTACGGGGAGTATGCGCATGAGTCTGCTGGCCCTGGCCACTTTTTTTCTTGCGGGTATTTTGATCATGTCCAGGGTGAAGATCAAGCATGCTAGAGAATTATTGGCTAATGGTTAAGCTAGTAAAATACCTCATTCTACTTACTGTTTAACGCTGTATTGAAAAGTTTCGCAACTTATTCTTCCCTTTTCGTCCTGGGCTACCACTTGAATCTGGAAAACTCCCAGGTCATCTGTTTGAAAAAAAGAAAATGAAGCTTCCCCTTGTTCATCAGTACTCAGACTGGAATTCCAATACACCAAAGGTTGAAAAACGGGCTCGTGGCGATCAACCTTATCCGGATGATAGGGAATAAAATCTTTTTTCACCTGCAACCCATTGATAGAATAGTAATTGGCAAAATCAAAAACAGGATAATCACTTATTCCTTTTTTGGAAAAAATGAGCACTGCCCCATTCACTCCTATTGGACCAAAATATTCGTTCAATTTTTCCTTTCGGTTAAAAATTTCAATGCGATCGATATTTTGTATTTCCAATTCTGCCACAAAATTTGCATCGCGTGTAATTATTCCATCAATGATAAATAATGGAGGACCGCTGAAAAACTTTCGTGCATTCTGAGCACTGTTGAATATTTTGGCAGTATACCCCTTTTTCTTTTTGTACCGAAATTTTAAAGGAGTAACCAATTCTCTGAAAAAGGTTGGGATGTCTTTAAAAGAACTATACTCCGATATTTTATAAACTGCATTGGGGTCCATTGCAGTCGAGATCTCTTCTGTAAGAGATGGAACGTTTTGCGCATTCTCCTTTTCAAATAATTGCTGCAATTTTTTACGCTGGCGGCTATAAGTCAGGTAGTTTTCTATTGTTTCAGGATAGGGTAAAGACTTCGAAAAAGCAGTAGATTGGAAGCGCTGAATTATTTCAGATTTTATAGGAACATCCAGATAATTAACCAGTTGAAAAGGCTGCTCTCCATAGAAATCCGGTAAAGCCATCAAAAAATCACCCACTGAAGAGGAATTTTCGTAAGCAAAGTGGTTAACCAGACTTAGATATCCACCCAGTAATACTACTGGCATAGGCTGTCCCAGTGTATCGTAGGTAACCCCTTGAATAAAGATTGAATCTGCCAGTTTAATCTTTTCCCAATCATTTGATGGTGTAGTAATAAGGTTGGGCCAGTCCAGCTTATCTCCGCCCGTCAAAACCCAATCGCTTACTGCAACCGACATATCTGATCTGCAAGGCCGGCCATTTTCATCAGATACTATGACTTTGACGGATATCGACGCTCTATGGTTGATTGATGCTTTGTCTACTATTATGTTAATGTTCAGGTCATTTGAGAACGATAAAAAACCATCAGATTTTATTGCCTTTGCCTTTGAAGAAGAAGCAGGGGCAAGGTCGTTGTAAATAGGAATATTGCCGGCTACCAGAATGATCTCCTTTTTTGCAGCCCAATCTATTCCCGAAACCACCACCTGATAAGTAGAGGAAGGAATATCGAGCGGCAGGTTAAATGTTCCTTTGATAGAAGTCCTTCCAAGTGTTTTGAAATAAGAATAATCGATAATAGTATTGCCGGTTCCCATTATGGATACTTTCAGGGTCATTTGCTGATTCTCGAACGAGGCAGGTAAATAAACTTTAAACCAAATATTTTCCCCTGTTGCATAAAATGGTTTATCTAAATGTATCGTACAATGCTGGGATCTCCCCATTTGAGGATTGACTAACCATACGATCAAAAACAACAATTGAATATATTGCTTCATAGTCATCTTCTTAATCAGTCCAGAAATCTGGTTTTTGCAAGGAACTGTTACCCGACCATTGCAGGCAGTCGTAACAAATAGCCTCGGTATCAGGCATTCCTTCTACAGGACAATAAACAGCGGGGTTGTCCACCATATCGGGGTCAATATATATTCTTGAGGTATCTTGTTGCGTGACATAAAAAAAACCGAATACCTCTTCTGCTTCATTTTCTACATTTTGGAAATTACCCAATATTTTTCCGGGAGGAGCAGCAAATAAGTTGCCGCTAAAGTCTCCCAACACACTAATTTCATCCCAATATTTGAAGGCTGCTTCACTCAATGATTGTTGGTAGACGGTCAAATAAAATCCTCTTGAGAATCGAAAATCAATGGGTTCTGCAAATAATTCATAGTTTTCCAACTCGCCCCCCCTAGCGTCGCTGCCGTCAAAAACAACAATATTTTCCAGGTTTAAACCTTGAAAAATGTAGCAAGTTTTTGCCGTTGGAATGACTGCCCCAGGCTGATTAGACTCGATGAAGCGATAGACACCCTGGAACTCCCATTTAAAAAACCTTTTATCCGGCGGCTCTGATCTGTTAAAGGAAGTAGAGATCAAAAAATTGATATAAGAGTTTTGCTCTATATTGCCCAAAGCATTTAGCTCAGTCCGCTCCTCCGTTTCAAATGATAAAAATGTTATTTCCGGGACTGGCAGTAATTCTTCCCAGTTCGATTCATAAGTTCCTTTTTCGGGTATCTGTGCAATAATTTTATAGCGTCGACCAGTTTGGATGAGTACTTTTGCCTCTTGATTATTGATCGAAACTTCATACCGTCCGGGCACTTTTGCGAACAAGGATTGCTCATTTCCTAGTTCATCTGCCAATACGACTTCCGCATTCAAAACCGGATCAGGAACATTCGCAAGAGAAAAGTCTGATAAAGTCGTAATGTCAATAATTACATGAGAAGGATTACCTTGTACCAACCTGCCCCGAATGACTATGGCATCGGAATTGTTTTCAGGAACGGACAATGATATTTCGTCTAAGCACCCGAAGGCTAGGCCCATCAACAAACAGAGGACTATTCTTCTCATATTGTTTCAAGATTAAAAGTTAATGCAGGAAAAATACTACCTAAAATCGCTAGCTGATTGGCTTTGGGTGGCTGGAAGGGTTGTTGAGTAAAAAAGACATTGAACGCGTTGCGTCGTCCATAAACATTATAAAGAGAGAAAGTCCAGCTTGTTTTTATTTTTTTATTCTTTTTGTAGCCTTGTCCTAGTGTATATGCCAGATCCAAGCGATGATAGTCAGGGATTCTCACCTGATTACGTTTGGAATAGACGGGCACAATGAAACTATTTATTTCGCGGTAAGCGGCAAATGGTGCAGTGGTTGGCCTACCTGTGGAATAATTAAAGTTAATTGTGATCGTATGGCGTTGATTGGGTTGAAAATTAAGTACCAAGGATAGGTCATGGGGTTTATCGAAATTCCCCGGGAACCATTGCCCCTCACTGATGCCTGCTACTTGCCGTTCAATACGCGAAAGGGTATAACTCAACCATCCATGCCACCCCCCTCTTTTTTTCTTAATGCTCCATTCCATGCCGTAGGCACGGCCAATTCCTGACAAAAGTTGGGTTTCAATGTCTTCGTTAATGGCAAGATCAGCAAAATCTTTAAAATCAAAAAGTTGATCAATCGCCCGGTAATATACTTCTGCAGATGTTTCCCACAAGTCGTTCCTAAAATTCCTGAAATAGCCTACGGAAAAATTGTGCGATTTTTGCGGCAGTATATTGGGGGTACTTAATTGCCAACGGCTGCTCGGTGTAGGTGTGCTAGTATTTGAAATCTGGTTTAAGTACTGCACCGTTCTGCTGTATCCTCCTTTGATGGAAGATGTTGCATTCAAACGATATCTTAGCGAAAAACGGGGTTCCAGGTTATTTAAGTTCTCTACAATTTCGCCGCCACCATAATCTCTTTCTTCTATCAGACTACCAGAAGCCGGCTGCTCAGAATCATAAATGGATAATGTATGAGGCCCAAAAAATTGGTAGATGCTCCATCTTATTCCTCCAATGACCGTCAGCCTTTCTGACAAGGAGCGTTCAACATCTAAAAAGATAGCGGACTCCAATCCTCTTTCTCTGTCCAATTCTTTGAAATCAATTAAGGAGAGTTCTCCCTCCGGACGCAAGTTACCCGGATCGACCTGATATAAAATAGAAGATAATCCAGCATCCAATTGCCAGTCTTGATCTACCGTGTAAGAGAATTGCGCTTTAAACTTATGGTAGATAATATCATTTTCCAGGGTCGAAGCATCTACTCCCTCCAAATCCAATTGTTCACTTTGGTATTGGCTGGTTATTGCGGAAAATTTCGCGAATAATCGATCTGAAAAGATCTTCTTATAGATTAATTGGCCGATCAAACTTCGGTACTCAAACCCAAATTCATCATTAAAGCTGAACTCATCCTGTGAACTGTAGCCAGAGAAAAGTATAGTATTTTCCCCGTTGATCCGGTGAGTATATTTAAAATTAGCGTCATAGAAAAAAGCAGAGCTTCTGTTGACCTCTGGTATTTGGACGGCATCCAGTACCCAATCAGAATAGGAAGAACGAAAACCCGCCAAAAAAGAACTTTCTCCCTTAACAATGGGACCCTCCAGGCTCACTCTACTCGATACCGGGCCTACCCCGCCTTTTAACTTAAATTGCTCAAAATTGCCATCACGGAGCTCTACCTTCAGCACAGAAGCTAAACGTCCGCCATATTGTGCTGGTATATTACCTTTATACAGGGTTACTGTTTTAACCAAATCCGTATTAAAAGTGCTGAAAAAACCTAATGCATGGGCAGTATTAAATAAAAAGCCTTCATCTTGCGCAACCAAGTTCTGGTCTGCTTCTCCACCCCGAACATTAAATCCCAATGCTCCATCTCCCACAGCACTAACGCCCGGTTGCAGCAGTAAACTTTTAATCACATCCGCTTCTCCTAAAAAGGAAGGCAATTTCTGAATGGTCTGTACATCAATTTGAGCTACCCCGATTTGTACCCTGCTGAGGTTAGCATCAGGAGCCTCCGCTTCAACGGTTACTTGTTCCAGGTCGATCACAGCCTGATCCATAAGCAATTCAAGCATACCATCACTTTGCACGATAACTTCCCGGGTGACACTTTCATAGCCGATATAATCTACCGTTAAAGTATGTTCCCCTGCAGGAATTCGTATGTTAAACCGCCCATCCTGATCCGTGGTAGTACCAAGTTCTAACGCCGGCCACTGAACGGTCGCGCCAACGATTGGCTGCTCGGTTTCTGCATCCAGCAATACCCCCCCTATATTCGCCTTACCGGAAGGGTCCAATTTTTCAATTTCGCCTATGACAAGCCTTTTGTCCTTATTCTGTTCGATTGAATCTGCCAGGTTCTGCCTATTTTTCAAGACCCGGTAATATTCGGCACTATATTCCTGTGTAATCAATTCTTTGGAGGCAATTATGATTCCGTAATTGCGGTAAAGAAAATACCCTAGTTTAGTGTCTTCAAGTAATTGATTTAATACTACACCCAGGTTTTCTGACTCGAAGCGAAAGGTATACTCTTCATTTGGTAATTGTTCTTCTTTAAAAAAGAACCGAACGGAATAATCAGATTCCAGGCTTTGCAGGATTTCTTTTACCTTGTATTCTTCATAAACTGCGCTTATCCGGGTGTCAAGGATAGTTTGTCCCTCCACCGTTCCGATAAATAAAAAAAAACCAAAGCCGATAAAGATAACTTTCAATTCAGGCATATTCAATTCAATCATTAAGTTGATCAAGATAAGAGAAATTCATTAACCCTTCTCAGGTGGAAAAAATAAAATTCAATAAATTGGCGGTCATTCACCCTAAAAATTCGTCATTTGTATTTTTAGATAGACCCTGAATTGGTAAGAAACTCAACTAAGATCATGTTAATACAAAAATTTGGAGGAACCTCTATCGGAACACCTGAGCGCATGAAGGCCGTTGCTGAGATCATTCAGGATGGTCGGCAAAAAATTGTCGTTTTATCTGCTACTTCCGGTACTACCAATAAATTATCTTCCATCGCGCAATCCTTTTACCACGAGCCGGATGATTCTTTCACTGCCGAAAAAATCAGGCGATTGGAAGAATACTTTGAGGCTTTTGTCAAGGAATTGTTCAGTACTGCAAAAGCATTACAGCATGGACAAGGAGTACTGAATGAGCACTTTACTACTTTAAAGAACTTTAAGCACGAGGGATTCAATATTTCAAAAGAGAAAGAAGTATTGGCTTTAGGTGAATTAATATCTACCCAACTATTTTACACCTATTGCCACGAACAAGGTATTAATTCTGTTTTGTTACCGGCTTTGGATTTCATGAGGATTGAGTCCGGGCAACCCGATAAACTTTATATCAAAGGTAAATTAATCCCGTTAATTAAGTCTACGGGAGAGTTTCCAATATACATTACCCAGGGATACATTTGCCGCAACGAAAAAGGTTCGATCGACAATCTGCGACGAGGTGGTAGTGACTATACGGCAGCCTTGATCGGTGCGGCTATCAAAGCAGAAGAAATCCAGATATGGACGGATATTGACGGCGTTCACAACAACGATCCGCGGTACGTAAAAAATACCCACTCCATTGAAAAGCTATCTTTTAACGAGGCTGCCGAGCTAGCTTATTTCGGTGCCAAAGTACTGCACCCCTTTAGTGTACGCCCGGCACAGGAAGAAAATATTCCGGTGCGCTTGCTGAATACCATGAATCCATTAGCCAAAGGTACAATTATTAGTTCTGAAGAAGCTTTTAGCACCAATAAAGTAAAAGCAATCGCCGCTAAGGATGGTATAACGGCTATCAACATCAGGTCCTCCAGGATGTTGCTAGCTTACGGTTTTCTTAAAAAAGTATTTGAGATCTTTGAGAAATACCAGACACCGATTGACTTGATTACAACTTCTGAGGTTGCAGTATCTCTCACCATTGATGATGACACTTACCTTGATGTCATCAGAGAAGAACTTCAACAGTTCGCGACCGTAGAAATCGATCAAAACCACACTATTGTGTGTCTGGTAGGCCGTTTCAAAAAGACAGACGTAGGAGTGATCAATGTATTACAGCCATTGAATGATATTCCAATCAGGATGATCTCATCCGGAGGAAGCGAATACAATGTTTCTATTTTAATTGACACAAATTACAAGCAACAGGTATTAGAAAGGCTGCACAACAGCCTGTTTTAAATTACGAACTCCCCGTGAATTAGTATGAATAAAAATTTAATTAGGATCGCCTTGAAAATTAAGAGGCGATCCTAAGATGGTAAATTTCTTTGATTTTGCTCATTCAACTTCACGACTCATAAGCTTCCATTGGCGGGCAAGTACAGACCAGGTGACGATCCCCGTACACGTTATTAACCCGTCCGACACTAGCCCAGAATTTACTCCTTTCTCTCAGGTAAGCAACCGGGTAAGCCGCTTTTTCTCTGGAATAAGGGTAATTCCAATCATCGGAAGCTACGATCTGCAAAGTATGTGGTGAATTTTTCAAGACATTGTTTTCCGGATCAGCCTCACCTCTGGCGATCTCATCAATTTCTTCTTTGATACCGATCATGGCA
Source organism: uncultured Saprospiraceae bacterium (assembly GCA_964533785.1). Taxonomy (GTDB): domain Bacteria; phylum Bacteroidota; class Bacteroidia; order Chitinophagales; family Saprospiraceae; genus JANQRV01. The sequence continues at coordinate 27,973 of CAZHNG010000016.1, forward strand.
TCACAGAACCGGTCTAGTTCAGCAAGATCTTCACTTTCAGTAGGTTCGATCATCATAGTATCCACCACCGGCCAGGATAATGTTGGGGCATGAAACCCGTAATCCATTAATCTTTTAGCGACATCTTCCGCATTGGCGATTGATTTGAAAGGTCTGATATCGATGATCAATTCATGAGCAGACCGTCCGTTCTTCCCTACGTACAGTACGGTATAGTGTTTTTCGAGCCGCGATTTGATATAATTCGCGTTCAGGATGGCATACTTAGTAGCTTCCGTAAGGCCATTTTTACCCAACATTTTTATGTAAGCATAAGAGATCAACAGAATACTGGCGCTACCCCAGGGGGCTGCTGAAATTGCTGTGATTCCTTGCTCTCCCCCTGTTGCAATCAAAGGATGTTTGGGTAAAAAGGGAGCAAGGCTTTCGTTCACACAAACGGGGCCCATGCCTGGACCACCACCGCCGTGGGGAATGCTAAAGGTCTTGTGCAAATTGAGATGACATACATCTGCTTTTATGATACCAGGACTCGTAAGGCCAACCTGGGCATTCATATTAGCGCCATCCATGTAGACTTTACCTCCGTTCTGATGCACGATTTCACAAATTTCCTTGATCTGCACTTCAAAAACCCCATGGGTAGAAGGATAAGTAATCATTAGGGCAGCCAGGTTTTCACTGTGCTGTTCAGCTTTTGATTTCAAATCCTCAATATCAATATTACCTTCCTCATCGCACTTCACAACGACAACCTGCATACCGGCCATGACTGCACTGGCAGGGTTGGTCCCATGAGCGGAGGAAGGAATAAGGGCTACCTTACGGTGTTGGTCTCCATTAGCATCGTGATAAGCACGAATGAGCATCAGCCCCGTGTATTCTCCTTGTGCCCCAGAATTAGGCTGCAGCGTACAAGCTGTGAAACCGGTTACTTCGCTTAAGTAGGCTTCCAGCTCTTCAAAAATTTGCTGGTATCCTTTAGTCTGCTCTACCGGAGCAAAGGGGTGAATATTAGCAAATGCTGCCCAGCTCACCGGAATGAGTTGAGTAGCGGCATTTAATTTCATGGTACAAGAACCCAAAGGAATCATAGAATGAACCAGCGAAAGATCCTTATTTTCAAGGCTTTTGATGTAACGCATCATTTTTGTTTCCGTATGATGGGAATTGAAAATTGGATGCGTCAAATATTCAGTTTTACGCGTAAGTGAAGCAGTAAACCGATACCCGAAGTTGACCTGAAAATCGGGTTCCTGTTGTTTCCCGGCAACCTCTGCAAAAATGCTAACGATATCAGTAATATCCGCCTTAGTTGTCGTTTCGTCCAGGCTGATTTGTACGGCATCGTCTGTATACCAAAAATTGATCTTATGCTTATTGGCTAGTTCTTTGATCTTAGCCTTGGTTATTGCATCCACTTTAATAGCGAGCGTATCAAAGAAGTAATTATTGGATTGCGTAAAACCAAGAGCCCGTAAATTTTTATCCAATACGCCGGTCAGAAAATGGATGCGCTCAGCAATCGCTTTAATTCCTTTCGGACCATGGTAAACGGCATACATCCCTGCCATTACTGCCAATAGTGCCTGAGCAGTACAAATATTGGAAGTGGCCTTCTCCCTTCGGATGTGTTGTTCCCTGGTCTGAAGAGCCATGCGCATAGCTTTATTGCCGTGCATATCTTGTGAAACACCGATAATACGCCCGGGAATCTGCCTTTTGAACGCTTCCTTTGTAGCGAAGTAGGCCGCATGAGGCCCGCCGTAGCCCATTGGAATACCAAATCGCTGAGTATTGCCAACCACCGCATCAGCCCCCCATTCACCCGGAGCTGCCAGAATGGCCAGGCTTAGAATGTCCGCCGCTACCGTTACGTATATTTCTTTCTCATTGGCTTCGGCAGTCAGAGCACGATAATCTTCGACTATTCCCGTTTTTCCGGGATATTGCAGTAATATGCCGAATACCTGATCATCGAATGTAAATTCAGTGACGGGAGCAACGACGATCTCAATATCCAGTGGCTTTGCCCTTGTTTCCAGGATGGCGATCGTTTGCGGCAACACTTCATCAGAAACCAGGAACTTGTTGATGTCGTGGGCTTTGTTGTGTTTATTTTTAATCCCAAAGAACATACTCATTGCTTCAGCAGCCGCGGTTCCTTCATCCAGCAAAGAGGCATTGGCAATGGGCAGACCGGTTAAATCACTGACCATCGTCTGGAAATTAAGTAAAGCTTCCAAACGTCCCTGGGCAATCTCAGATTGGTAAGGAGTATATTGAGTGTACCAGCCTGGATTCTGGAAAATATTCCGGGAAATCACACTCGGCGTAAGGGTATTATAGTACCCCAACCCTATATAAGATCTGAAAATCTGGTTCTTTTCGGAGATCTTTCTCAATTCGCGCAAATATTCAAACTCAGAAAGCGCTTCGGGAATATCTAATCCCCCCTCCATTCGAATATTATCGGGAATGGTCTCATCCATTAATTCACCTATTGAATTAACACCAATTGTTTCGTACATCTTCTTCAGGTCTTCCGCACTCGGCCCGATATGCCGGTTAATAAATTGGTCGTAAGTGGCTAAAGTCTTATTCATCGATTCTAAATATATTTATTTGGTGTGCAAAGATAATTCAAAATATTTTTCAACTAACGTTTAAGCAGGGTTGTGAGTTGACTATTTTGAAGCGGTCTAAATAAGCTGAATGTAAAAAAATAGCCCAAGCAACAAAATATCGTTTGGACAGGTCTATTAAACTATATCATGACTATACGATTATTCATCGTAGGCAGTAAAGACAAGGAATAAAAAAGAATACTGTTGGAATTATTAATGGAAATTATCGGCTGGTCGGGAGCAATCGGTTTGCTTGCTGCCTATTATTTGCTATCAAATGGAAAACTCAGTGTACAAAAAATTGCTTATCACTTTATTACATTTTTGTGTTCGGTCGCCTTGGGTGTAAATGCATACTACAATGCAGTTTACCCCTTCGTTTTGGTCAACGCCATTTGGATAGTATTATCAATCAATACGATGGTAAGACTAAAAGCTAAGATAAGTTAGTGGGCAGGCAATTAAGTTCTTTGCCCAATCAGGGCTAGCATTCTACCGGTCTTACCTTTTTCTGCCCGGTGAGAGAAGTACTCTTCGTTATGCTGAACGGTGCAAAACGGAGAGACCTCAATTTGATCAGCGGGTACCCCCATATTTATCAACTGAGACCGATTAGCGGCTTTCAGGTCAATATGATGTTTACCTTTTTCTGTATCCCAGATTTTAAAAGCTGCATCGAATTGAGCGGCTACTTCTTCACCTACTTCGTAGGCTGCCACGCTAATACAGGTACCAACATAAGCATAGCAACCCTCAGGTGTTGCGCCATAAAACTTTTCTAAAGCTTCGATCGTATTTTGTACAATATTGGCTACAGTACCGCGCCAACCGGCGTGAATAGCAGCTACTGCTCCGCTCTCCGGATGATACACCAGCACCGGAGTACAATCTGCAATTCCAACTGCCAAATAAAGATCAGGGATATTGGTTATCAAGGCATCATACCCTTTTTCCCGCACCGGAGCTTCAACCACTAAAACTTTGTTTCGGTGTACTTGCGTAGATTCGGCTAGTTTCTCTATCGGTATGTCCAGCCGCTGGCAAAAACGAGTCCGGTTTTCTCGTATATTTTGCGGATCATCTTTGGTATGCAGGCTAAGGTTTAAAGATTCATAAGGAAAAGTGCTTATACCGCCGTGCCGCCGGCTCTGAGCAGCTACCAATCCTGGGAACTGCTCAAAAATGGACGGCGTATCGAATAATTCCATAATGATATCAAGAGGTTTTAGTCATCCAGATCAACGGATCGATAAGCATCTAGTAGTGCGGCTTCTCCTTCTTTTCCTTTTTGGGCATTGCCATGCTCCATCCCCAGAATACCTTCAAAGCCTTTTTCGTGAATGTGTTTGAAAATATTTTTGTAATTGATCTCACCGGTAGTAGGTTCTTTACGACCGGGGTTATCACCAATTTGAAAGTAGCCGATTTCTTCGTATGCTGCATCGATATTCGGAATGATATTCCCTTCTTGAATTTGCTGATGATAAATATCGAATAGTATTTTACAGGAAGGACTACCTACTGCCTTACAGATTTGGTAAGCTTGAGCAATCTTCTGCAGAAACTGTCCTGGATGATTGCGAAAGTTCAATGGTTCCAACACCATTACCAAACCATGAGGTTCCAAAATAGCGGAAGCTTGCTTTAAAGATTCAATGACACTGGCCGTTTGGTAGCCCATGTCCAACCGCATATCTACATGTCCGGGGACTACCGTCATCCATTTAGCATTTACTCTTTTGGCCACGTCAACACATTCCTTGATGTTTTGGAGGAATTCTTCACGTTTCTCTTTATCACCATTCGTCAGGTTAGGTTCTTGCCAGTAGATCTTATGAGCGACGAATACCCCCATCTCCAAGTCGAGTTTGGCCATCGTTTCCCCCATCTTTTTTTGTAGATCTACTTCTCTGGATTTCATGCCGTTGTCTTCGAAAGCGCGAAAACCCTGATCTGCCATGAACTGAAGTTGGTCAATCGGGTCCTCACCGGCGTGATTCTTGAACATGCCCAGGTGAGGAGCAAATTTCATTTTAAAAGGTTCTGCTTCGGAAGGCAATCGAACTGCTGTTGCATTCAATGTTCCTGTTGCAGCAGTTAAACCGGCCGCAGCGGTTAGCGTCGTATGCTTTATAAACTTTCTTCTTTCCATAGTTGGTTATTCATTTTTTGATTCGTAAAAATAGACTTTAAAATTCTCCTTTTTGGCAACTTTCGCACCCTGTTTTTTTCCTAAAACTGAAATAGCGGATGCATAAGCATCTGCCTTGATCCCAGTATCGGCAATTACCGTTACAGTGGTTTTATGGGTAACACCAAGACCAGTTCTCGGGTCTATGATATGAGAATATCGTTTTCCTTCCCATTCCAGATAACGGTAACGATCTCCGGAAGTGGCAACTGCGACATTGCTTGTCGTCAAGAACCCTCCATTTGGTAGCGCTATCTTCCATCCCTTTTCATCGGGAGGAGCATTTCCGAGGACAATATCGCCTCCGGCGTCGATCAAAAACTGGCCAATCCCTTTCTCCCTAAAAAAAGCCGCGATTTGATCTGCCGTAAAGCCTTTAGCTATGCCGCCAAAGTCTAGCAACATACCATGCTTCTTTAATGAAATCGACTGACTTTTAGGATAAAACTTAACCCATTTGAAACCCACCAATGATTTGGCTTCTTCTAACTGGGTTTTTTCTGGAAACTCCTTGCGATTCATTGCCCTGCGCCACAACTTCGCCAATGGACTTATAGTAATATCAAAGGCCCTGTTCGTCTTTTTCCAAATTCCCCTGCTTGCTACCAATACCTCCCAGAGCGGATCACTAACCCTCACCTTTTTCCCTGCGATAGCTTCACGGGTCAATTTGTTTATTTCGCTATTGACTTCGTAATTACTAAAAATGAGATTTAAAGAATCCACCAACGCAAAAGCCTGACTTGAAATTGCGGCTGCGTCTCGTTCTGGATTTGTGTAGAAAACCAATTTGAAATTGGTTCCCATTTTAGGTGCCGTGACTACATGACTAACAAGAGGCTGGGCCTTCACCAAACCTAAGGTTAGAAAGGTATTCAGAATAACTATGAATCCGAATTGCTTCATTTTGTAAGAATAAACCAGTTCGGCAATAAAACCCAACTGGTTCGTAATGTCTTGTTATAGTTCCCTAACCCAAATATTCCGGTAACTCACTGGATTCCCGTGATCTTGTAACATCAGAGGAGCTTTGCCATGAGCGGTATATTTGGGTAAACCGATATATGGAGTATTGCCTTTCAACTCATAATGGTTTTGAATCAAAACCCCGTTATGTATAACGGTAATAGTGGCCGGCCTGATAACCTGACCATTACTGAAGTGCGGAGCCATGTAGATAATATCATAAATCTGCCATTCCCCAGGCGGGCGGCTAGCGTTCACCAGCGGCATGGATTGTTTGTACAAAGATCCTGCCTGGCCGTTCGAATAAGTTCTGTTATTGTAACTATCCAATACCTGAACTTCATACTGGGACTGGAGAAAAACCCCACTATTACCTCTGCCTTGTCCTTCCCCTACTACTTCAGCCGGCGTGCGGAATTCAATATGCAATTGGATATCTCCAAACTCCCGTTTGGTTCTGATCGCTCCCGTTCCTTTGACTACCGTCATGGCGTCATCCTCTAATTTCCAACCAACCGGACCGCTATCATTTGCAGATTCCCATTCATCCGCGTTAGTACCGTCAAAAAGTACGATAGCATCGGAAGGTGCGGTATTCATTGATATTCCAGGTGTTACGACTTCAGGTACCGGTTCCCAGACTTCTGTCAATTCCGGCGGCCACTTTTGGTCGTTTTGCGCACAAAGAAAGAATGGCAGGCCTATCAAAATTGTGATTATAGTTTTTTTCATACTCGATGTTATTGTTGATTGAAGAAAAAACCCCGATTCATCCTTGTTGAATCCAAGCTGTAAAAACGAAAATTCCGGTTTCATTTGCTGGTCATTCAATACTCATGGCAAGGTATTACAGACCGTCAATCCAGTAACTCTTCATTAGTTTTTAAACCACTGGAAATCAGCAGGGGATAAACGCTAAACTGATGGTACGCCTCTCCATCCTTTTGACTCCTGAAGGATAGTTCATCCAACTAGTGGCATGACCGTATGGGGCGGACGGTTTTCCCTGAGGGCCAAAAGGACGTGCGAGGGCGGTTTTATAAAAATTTATGCTTTAAGATAGTGCTTGAGAGCAAAACCTTAACTATCAGACTTTTCTATTAAACTACTTTTGTAACTCCCGGAACTGGTACAGGGTAATAGCCATTTTCATCGGGCATTACCGGCGGTTCCGCATCCCAGGCGAATTTTTTCGGCATTAAGTCAATCTCTGAATTCATGGCTTCATCCCAGGTAACAATTTGGCCAGAGTAAGTGGCCATTCTTCCCAAGATGGCAGTCAGGGTACTTTTGGCCCCATTTTCGGCATCCGCAAATTTGTATTCACCCTTGGCGATGGCTTCAAAGAGGACATCGTGTTCTACCTGGTATGGGTTCGGATCATTATCATCATCATAATCCAGGATCTTATATCCGCTAGGTGTGAGAATCACGCCTGGCTTCGGCGCAGAACCGTTGGTACCTTGAAAGGCTTCTGTTACGCTACTTGCCGTTCCTTTCCAGTGGCGGCACTGGCTAAACATTTTAGCACCATCTTCAAATTCAAACTCTACAAAATGGTGATCGAAAATTTCTCCGTGGTCTTTACCAGTTCTCATTCTTCTTCCGCCCATTCCGTAAGCTTTTACCGGATAGGCTTGTTTTACCCAATTCCCGACATCGATGTTGTGAATATGCTGTTCATTGATGTGATCACCGCACAACCAGTTGAAGTAATACCAATTGCGCATTTGGTATTCCATTTCGGTTTGGCCTTCTTTGCGTGGACGTACCCACACCCCACCACTATTCCAGTAGACATGAGCGGTTACAATATCACCAATTACTCCTCCGTGCAGCATATCCACCCATTTTTGATAAACTTTTTGGTAGTGACGCTGCAATCCGACCACTACGTTTAGTTTCTTTTCTTTCGCTACTTTAGCCGCCGCTAAAACTTTGCGAACCCCGGGCGCATCACATGCCAATGGCTTTTCCATAAAGACATGTTTTCCGGCATTTACGGCAGCTTCAAAATGGATTGGACGGAAACCGGGAGGCGTGGCGATCAAAACTACGTCAGAAAGCTCGATCACTTTTTTATACCCGTCAAAACCGACGAATTTAGTATCTTCTGTAACCTGTACTCTTCCTTTGACATCGATCGGTTCACCACTGGACCAATCGGTAAATTCATTTTCTGTTAATTGCTTATAACATTGATCCAATCGATCACGGAAAGCATCGGCCATAGCTACCAGTTGGACATTTTGTTTGGTAGATAAGGCCTGGGCTGCAGCTCCCGTACCACGGCCGCCACAACCTATTAAACCCACTTTAATGGTGTCATCACCGTCTATATATGCCTTTGCAGACATCAAAGTGTTGGGCAACACCATTCCGCCAACTGCGAGCGAAGAAGCTTTGACAAAGCTGCGCCGGTTAATTTTGTCCTGTTGGATTGAATTCTCGTTTTTCATGATGTTCTATTTTAGATTTAATTTTTATTTAACTTTAGGTATTGGACTTTTGAAACGACACCCTAAGTATTTAATAATCAATTAAAAACATATTGTGAAAAAATTATTTTAATTGCATTTACCTACTGATTGTCAGATGGTTCCCGTGGTTTTGTCTAGCGTCTAGCCAGGCTGGCCAGAAATGATCCAATCTGCTAATCCGCCTCAGGCGGATAGTAGATTTTACTTCGTTGATTTTCACACTATTAAGATTTACTAGATTTTGAAAATCTAGCAAATCGAGGCTTTTTGGCCAGCCTGTAGCGTCTAGCGTCAAAATTCTAACTTAGACAACATACTTCACTAATTTATAGAAAAAATTTGCAATTTTCGGAACTTTATCCTAATGAAAACATCAATCCTCCAAACGACGGATGATCACTTTAGCTTCTTTACTCATTAAATAGCCCGCCA
>CAZHNG010000017.1:0-36461 GCA_964533785.1 uncultured Saprospiraceae bacterium
TTTGAGAACGCAGCATTTCGGAAAAAGGCCCAGCCAAAAAGGGTAGAAATTTCTGATGGGAACCACTAGTACCTCAAAATACCTAACTCCGGTCAAAATTTTTCCGCGCAATATTATACAACCAATAGCAGACCCCAAAAATGATCAATAAACCAAGCCAGCTGCCAATTGGGAAAAAGTTTTTAAGCCCTTCGGGTAACATATTAATAAATACATCATTGGTGCCGGCGATGGCGATCGGGATAGCTAAAATGATACCGATCAGCGCTTCTCCGGTGATAAGGCCGGAAGCAAATAGCAAGCCACCACTATTGCTATTGTGTTTGGCTTTGGCAAAGGCTTCCCCTTTTTGGCTTTTGCGTGCATTTTGGTAACGGTTTACTAGCAAGGCGATAATACCTCCCAGCATAATGGCGCTATCCAATTCAAAAGGAAGGTACAGACCAACTGCGACGGCCAGCACGGGCACTCTAAAATCACTACCGCTTCTGCGTTGGTACTCATCCAGTAAAATGATCAAAATTCCGATTGCCATTCCGATATAGACCATGGTCCAGGGCAGGTCACCGGCAAAAACACCACGGGCTACGCTTTCCATTAAAGTCGCCTGAGGAGCAGCTAGTGCATCGGGGTTTTCCGGTGTTGCCGGGCCGAAGCCGTAGGCGGTATTCAATAATTGAAGTACAAAAGGCATGACCAAAGCCGCAGAGACAACGCCCACCATCTGCATGATCTGTTGCCGCTGCGGTGTTGCGCCAAGTATATTACCGGCTTTTAAATCTTGCATATTATCGCCAGCGATCGCGGCCGCACAACAAACTACCGCACCAATTAAAATCGCAGCGGCCGGCCCCTTTTCCGCACCGGACCCCAGCAAAGCCAATAGAATCAAAGCAGAAGATAAAATGGTGGCGATCGTAACCCCCGAAATAGGGTTATTAGAACTTCCCACCAATCCGGCCATGTAGCCCGCTACTGCAGAAAACAAAAAACCGGCGATGATCATGAGTAAAGACATCAACAAGGTAATCGGTACGTTGCCGATCTCGCGAATATAAATGATAAAAACGGGTACGATCATAGCCCCGATGGCGATGATCACCCAAGACATGGGCGTGTCGCGTTCTGTTCTTAGTATTTTTCCATTATCGGTATTATTCTTTATTGCCTGAATACCACTATTGATGGCAAATCCGATCGAGCTGCGCAGACTGATCAGCGCCCACAAACCTCCTACGACCATGGCTCCAACTCCCAGATAACGAATCTGGCTGCTCCAGATACCGTATCCCAGGTCGACAGCAGTAGTTTCCACCGGCGTTCCGGTAAGGGCTACATAAATCGGAATGGCAATCCACCAGCTGATCACTCCCCCCGCAAAAACCAATACAGCAATTTGAAAACCAACGATATAACCTACGGCGATCAGTGCCGGTGACAGGTTCATACCGATATAAGCATATAATCGTCCACCTGCCATCGCTGCAGCATCAGCAACGCCATTCCACACTTTAAATCCCGACTCGACGAACTTGATCAGCGCTCCAACGATACCTCCCCAAACCAAGTATTTTACAGTTTCACCTCCCTTTTCACCTGTTTTTAATACTTCCGCCGTCGCTACCCCTTCCGGAAATTTGAGCTTTTGCTTAACGATCAATGCCGAACGTAAGGGAACCGTAAACAATACGCCCAGCACTCCGCCACAAAGCGCGATTAAAGCGGTCTCCCAGTAATTAAAATCTGTCCAGTACCCCATTAAGACCAGAGCAGGAAAGGTAAAAATAACACCCGCAGCCAGGGATTCACCAGCTGAAGCGGCCGTCTGCACAATGTTGTTCTCCAAAATATTATGCTTTCTAAAGAGCCGCAATACGGCCATCGACAAAACCGCTGCGGGGATACTGGCCGATACGGTCATCCCTGCAAATAATCCCAGATAGGCATTAGCGGAGGACAGCACAACAGAAAGAATAGCACCAAGAATGAAGGCCTTGATCGTAGTTTCCGGCAACTTTTGATTAGCACCGATGTAAGGTTGGTTATCGTTTTGGTTCTCTTGCATTGTTCGTTATTTTACGTGGCAAAATAGGAAAAACAAACCGCCAGTCCAAATATAGCTGAACTGGCGGTATTCTTACCTCAAGACCAAACCGAGCAGCAGTACTACTCCATTTTGATGATCTTTTTGGTAAAGCTTCCTTTTTCTGTAGTTACGTTAATCTGTACAACCCCCTTTGGAAGTTGATTTTCCGCGATGGTAATGTGGTTACTGCCTTTCGTAAAAAATTTCTCGATAATGCTGATTACTTTTCCGGATGCTCCAATTATGGAGATCTTTCCCCGGGACTCTTCTCCCGAATTGAACGCGACGTTCAAACCGCTGTAGGTAGGGTTAGGGAAACAATGCAAGAACCCCTCGTTAGATTGATTGCTTGTTGCAAAGTCCATGCTGTTCTGTTTAAAAGGTGTAACAAAATTATCTGGGGTGAAATGGCTTACAGGTTTTGCATTTATTTTTGTTTGAGGCGAACTAGGAAGTATTTTTGCCTGACTACCATCAATATCTCCTAATTTTAACCCTACAAATATAATATCATTATTTGAAAAAAGTAAGCGGTAACGGTTTGAAAGTGAGTTTGTTTCACTTTTTAACATTTTTTCCACACTTTTTACACAAAAGGGATTGACGAGAAACTTTCTTCCCTGATCCTCAATAATTTGTTTTGGAAAAAATTGCCAAGGCGAGTCATAGCCCGTAAATGCTGGAATAGAACCACTCAACAGGCGTTCGATCAAATTGGCATCCATGACAGTGACCTGGCCGTCACCATTTACATCAGCTGCCAATTGTTGAAAACTATTTAATTTTTCCACACCATTCAGGTGATTGATAATGAGTTGAATATCACTTTGATCAATACCACTTTTCCAATCTTCCGCATAGTAGGTAGCAACAGCTTCTTGTCCCAGTTTATGGACACCATCCACCTCAAACTGATCATCGTAAATAATAGCTTGAAAATGGCCATCGGCATTGGTCGTCACGTTACAATGCCTGCCATCGGCGGGGTTCGTCAAACGAATATTAACATTATCAATTGGCGCATCAGTATCCATGAACGTTACATATCCTGTTGCGTACTGATCATCCTTGCGGTCGTATTGCTGTTTCCGGTAGGTGCTGGCGTAAAAAGCCATTCTTTCGTATTGCCCGGTAGTGAATTCCTTGCGACAACTGCCGGTATACGACATGTAATTGCGGACCATCACATCGGCATTTTGGATCGTGTCGTTATTATAATCTACATAAGTGCCGATGTAAACGCAAACGTCGGGATCGTAAAGACAACCGTTATTACAATCTCCCATAGTTTTCCAGGACTGGCAGTCGGGCTGCCTCCAATCCGGGAAATTGCTCTTGGGAATAGTGGCACAAGAAGCCGGAGTGTCTTCTACGAAATCCCCGGCAACATCAGCATTGTATTGATAAAAAAGCTTGGTGCCCGGTTCCTGGTCTTCACGGATAACCAATTCTCGTTTGAAATAGTTGGGAGCAGTCCGGCCAGGATGATCGGCAAATCGTTTGATCCCATCCGGAACATTTTTCATGGGGGCCTTTGGATTATCATAAAGGCCGGCGCCCTCGAAGGTGTGGAATAATCCGAAACTATGCCCTAATTCATGAATGAAAGTAGCACTTAAGAGTTCATCGCCACTTCTGATCCACAGCGTATTGGAGTGATTGATAGCAGCGGGCAAATTGTGCGGCATGTTGGCCGAACCTCTAACTCCACCTGTTTCAAGTCCTCCGATAACAATATTTAAGGCACTGCTCACGTAGGCGTATTGCCAGTAGGGAACTTTTAATTTTCGAAGGTCGGTATGATCAATGTAGTTGATGCTCCAGAGTTGGCGAAACACTAACCCGGATGGTGAAAAGACCTGGTTAATCTTGTAAATTGCCTCGTCTATCAATGGCTGATCAACGCTTCTAACCTTCGAATGAGGAATATCCTCAGAACCATCACTGTTTCTAAGTACGGTAATATTCAAAGGAATTTCAATTAAACCACCCGATCTTAGCTGAATAACCTGGTCAATTATCGGCAAGTCCGTAATATAATCGGCCATTTGATTTTCTTCCGGGCGTTTAGTTCCGCATTCCGAAATTTCCTGCGCAAGAATAAGCTGCATCCAACAGGAAACAATGACAAAAATGATAATAAACGTAATAAGGCTTTTCTTTTCCATCAATTTCCATTTAATAAGAGTCGAACTTCCGCTAATGAGGTGCCCCTGCATAACTGGTGCAATGAAGTCCAGCCTGTCCCTAAAGACTTATGCATGAATGCATTAGATTACGGTCCGATTTTTGGTCGAGTGAATAGAATAGTCGTAAGTTTCCTAGTCGCTTTACGCATGTAGCGGTGCATTAATGAATTCAAAATGACTCATTAGCAACAGCAAACTCTCGACAATAACACAGTTAAGGAAAAGAATTAATGGTGGTGATACAATATCCTCCGACTAGTCTAATAGACTAGTTCGGCGGACCATCAAACGGCTACAAGTGGCAAATTTTATACTGTACTTCGTTAAAAAGCCTCGCCGATGCTTTGGCATCGCCTGCGTTTTTTGCCTCGTTCAGCATAAAATTTGGCTCACTTTCGCTCGTTCATGGCCCACCGAACTAGTCTAATGATTGGAAACAAATGAGGAATAGAGGATGGAGCTATATCTTTATTTGCCTAAAGAAACATGCATCTCTCACAATGAATTTACTACTCCATCCTCCAATAAAACCTGCCATAAAGACAGGGAAATAAGGGGAAATGATTGTCAACTAAATAGCCTTCTTTAGCAATTAAAATTTAGTTTTGTGTTATGTTTGATCGAGAATATAGAAGCACAACGGTACTTAAATCAAAAATGATAAATCATTTTTGCGTTATTTATTTCATGTGCAATATAAAAGTATTCCTTGCTGCGTTTGAATTATGTTAATAGGCCAATCTTTTGTGACACTAAAAATTCATTATTTCATATCCGCTATTTTAATGACCTTTCTTTTGACAAATTGTGCAAAAGAGCTGGATATTGACCAACTTTACGTTCCCCATAAAAATGATCGGATAAAAATCGTAAAAGGCAGAGCGGCGACAAACATAACAGAACAGGCGTTCAAATTATACGAGGAAGGCCGGTATGACCAAGCGTTGATTCTATTTGATGAGTTGCTGAAAGAAAAAAAAGACAATAATCTTGAATTCTACCGCGCCAATACCCTTTTCGCTATGCAACAATACCAAGTTGCCCTTGAAGATTTCCGCAAAATTCCGGTTGAATCGGACTATTACCCGTCAGCGTTGTGGTATCAAGCCTTAATATTATTGAAATTAAATAAAGGGAATGAAGCAGAAGCTTCTGTAGAATTATTGCAAACAGAGTATCCTGCTTTTAAAAATGAAGAGGCCGCATTATTGCTGCGGTATATTCGAAATTAAAAAGGGTGCCCAGAGCGGGACTCGAACCCGCACGCCTTTCGACACACGCCCCTCAAACGTGCCTGTCTACCAATTCCAGCACCTGGGCAGGGATATTTCTCGAAATGCTGAACCATTTTCTACCTTATCCTTTTATTGAATCAAAATTGGATCCTCCATCAGGAATGGAAAGATCGTGATCCAGAATCCCAAACTATCTATAAAACACGCAAATTTAGTACTATTTGATGAAAAATGCTATTTAAAATTTGGTTCTTCTGAAATTTGTGCCGGTATCTCACCAGACTGAACAACCTACCTCGAGTGGTTTATCACCGTAGGAATGTCGGGTAAGGTATCTGCGGATTTTTCGCCTGATCGAGGCGGGGGTTCGGGATCGTCCGGTCGAAGCCCGGTTCTCCAACGATGAGCAGGCGAAAAATCGGCCATTGATTACCTGACAATTTATGCTTGACAGACCACCAGTGACTAATTATACTACCGTTTAATATTACTTTGTCAGCTTAAATAGACTTGTTCGGCGGGATCATCAAACGGCTACAAGAGGGCTTCGTCATCTATAACCGCATAACCAAATAGGTGGTGACAAAGTAGTGTTAGACTTGGGGGCAAAGTTTTTTACTCACCGCTAAAGAAACGCTAAGAAAACAGAACTTCGCGTGCTTCGCGGTGATTGAAATTACCACCCAAGTTTAGAGGTCAACACAATTAAGATCTCAGATCAATGCTTAAAATGCCTCACCCCAGTCGTCACCATCGCCATACCTCTTTCATTGGAAGCATCGATACTATCCTGATCCTTTTTGGAACCTCCCGGTTGTATGACTGCTGTCACTCCAACTGCTCCTCCAATTTCTATACAATCCGGAAACGGGAAGAAAGCGTCAGAAGCCATGACCGCCCCCTGAAGGTCAAAACCAAGTCTTTGGGCTTTAGCAATAGCCTGGTTCAGGGCATCTACTCTTGATGTTTGTCCGCATCCCATACCGATCAATTGCTGATCCTTAGCGAGCACGATGCCATTCGATTTAAGGTGTTTAACACACTTCAAAGCAAATAAGAGATCGGTTTTTTCGGATACCGAAGGACTTTTTTCGGTGACGACTTTCCAGGTACCGGGCTGTTCGATGGCCAGGTCGGCATCCTGTTGAATTACGCCATTGAGCAGCCGGCGGTAAGTAGGACTGGCAATTTCAAAACTTTTGATCTGAAGCAGAATGCGGTTTTTCTTTTTACGAAGTAATTCCAACGCTTCCGGTTCAAAATCAGGGGCAATCAGTACTTCGTAGAAAATTTGATCGATGGCACTTGCTGTGGCCGTATCAATGGGGCGATTGCAGATAAGAATACCCCCGAACGCAGAAATAGGGTCCCCCGCTAAAGCTGCCTGCCAGGCTTCTTCCACCGATGACCGGGTCGCTAAACCACAAGAATTCGTATGCTTAAGGACCGCGAAGGTTGGGGAAGCCGTCTGAAATTCTGCCATCAAATTTACTGCTGCTTCGATATCTACCAGGTTGTTATAGGATAGCGCTTTACCATTTAATTTAGTAAACTGCTCTTCGAGATCTCCAAAAAACCAACCGCTTTGGTGCGGGTTTTCACCGTAACGCAGCGCTTTTCCATTCTTTAAGTCCCCTTCCTCGAATCCTTCCGGCTGATGCTGTTCCAGAAAATAACCCGCAATTGCAAGGTCATAATGCGCGGAAATGCTGAAGGCTTTGGCCGCCAGCGCTTTCCGGTCAGATATTTCGGTAGCACCGTTTTTAAAATTCAATAAATTGGAAAGGATACTATAATCTTTTCTGGAGGGAATTACCACAACATCGCGGTAATTTTTGGCTGCCGCCCTGATCAATGAAATACCTCCAATATCGATTTTTTCAATAATGGATTTTTCGTCATCCGTTTCAACCAATGTTTCTTCGAAAGGATACAAATCCACGATGACGAGGTCAATTTCAGGAATCTTATACTGCTCCAGTTCACTCAAATGCCAAGGCTCTCTGCGTGCTAAAATCCCCCCAAAAACTTTTGGGTGTAAGGTTTTAACCCTGCCATCCAAAATAGAAGGATAGCCCGTCAGGTCTTCCACTGCATGAACTTCTATACCCAAAGATTCGATATAGCGCTGCGTACCACCCGTTGAGTAGATACGTACGTTCAATTCATCCAATTTCTTTACGACTGGATCTAGTCCGTCCTTGTGATATACGGAAATTAGTGCTGATTTTATTCGTTTGCCAACCATTCTTTAAAATTAATGACGCTAGACTTTAGTGCTTCAAATTATCGTCAGCAAAAGTAATAGTATATTGGTAAGTTCCGAAATTCAACGCAAATTTCCGTTTTGCGCTTAATGCTACTCTACTACTTACTTATCCTGCTTTGCAAAAACCTTCTTTAATAGATCACTGGTTCTGGCCGCCGGATTTTCTCTGATTTCCACTTCTTTTTGCTCTACCAGGGAAAATAGCCCTTCCAACGCTTTATTGGTAACATGATCATCCAATTGAGAATTCACCTTTTTAGTTAAAGGGATTTTATTGTAGGCTTGAGTAGCTTGTTCCCAGTAGGTTCTGGCATTTACCTCATCGAGTGCTTCAATGATGACGGGTTTGAATTCATCATACAGATTTTGGTAAGTGGTTTTTTCCAGGTAACGGGTTGCGGCGTCCTGTTCTCCCATGAGCAGGTTCATAGCGTCGGTAAAGGTCATTTGCTTGATGGCATCCACGAAGATGGGGGTGGCTTTTTTAGCGGCGTCCTCTGCTGCCCGGTTAATTTTCTCTATCAGGTTGGCTTCCACATCTGCAAAACCCGGAACCGCTTTTAGTTTGTTGACTACTTTTTGAGCTTCTTCCGGCAATAAAATTTTGTATGCACTTTTATAATAACCATCTTCAGCAGAAAGAAAATCTACAGCCTCCCCTATTCCTTTGTTCAAGGCTTCTTTCAGACCATTACCGATCTCCGCATCGTCTTCGCCCAATATTTTAGATTTTGCTTTATTCAAGACTCCTTTCAGGCCCTGGGCTTCAATGGTTCCTACAGCCAAAAGGCTTATCAACAATAGTAAACTGAAATGCTTAGTCATATTTCTTCAATTTTTGTGTTCTGTAATTTATACGATAACAAAACGATTAGGTAACGCGGTTGATGAATCTGCAGGGCTAATTTAACTTTAGGCTAACACTTTGCGGGGACAACAAAAAAAAATAGAAAAAAAAGGGGACGTTTTCTCCCGCCAATACACATCATGATAAAGACATCAAAAACAAAAATGACTTAATCATGAAAAACAGTAATATCTTATTCATTTTCCTTTTGATCTTCATGATGTTTGGCCAACTGACCGGTCAACAAACCGGCGAAGTAAACTATGAACAATTAGGTATCAGCTTTACCATTCCCGATGGTTGGGTAGGTCAAGAATCAAATGGAGTTTATCTGATGGGGTCGAACAGCGTACCTGGATTTATTTTGTTGATGGTGCAAAGCTATCCGGATCTTGAAGCTATGAAAAAAGACCTGGAGGCCGGCTATTCTGAGGGTATTGGTACTAATCTCAACCCAACAAGTAAATTGGAAGACCTGGGCAACGATGCCTTGGGTGCAGTTTATTCCGGCACGCTGGAAGGTCAACCGGCTAAGGGGTACATTATAGGAGCGCTGAACCCGCACGGACAAGAAGTTGGTATAATGGCAATAACAACCGCTCAGCAATATTCAGAAGCGCAACCGAATGCGGCTAAAGCCGTCTGGCGCAGTCTGAAGTTCTCAGAAATCAAGACCGCCCCCATCGCACAACAATGGAAAGAAAAGTTGTCCAACGTCAAATTGACTTACATGGATTCCTACTATTCTTCTTCTTATACCGACGGCGGTATTTCCGGCGGTTACGAAACTAAAAATATTTTCGACCTGTGCGGTGCTGGTTATTTCAACTATTACGGTAGTGACAATATGAGTGCCGGTGGCGATTTTTCATCAGCCTATTCTAGCAATAGCAGCCGCGGCAGTGGCACCTGGGATGTCCTCATCGATGCTAACGGCGCTCCGGTACTCCAGCTACAATTCAACAATGGTCAAACCTGGGAATACAATATTGAAATGAAAGAAAAAGAATTTTATATGAATGGGAAAAGATACTACCGTACCTGGTCAGGTGATTACGCACCTAATTGTAATTAACTGAAGGAGAAAATGGCACAAATGGAACCCCGGAGGTGACACCTAGGTGTCACCTAGGTGTCACCTCCGGATGATCTGAACATCATTCGACCACCTGGTTCATATTTTTGCGGAATTCGCTTGGACTCATCCCCGTTACTAATTTGAAGTGTTTGTTGAAATGGGAAAGATTGTTAAAACCGCAGTCAAACCCGATCGCGGCAATGGTTTGGTGGTCTTTAGTCAATAAGTCACAAGCCTTGGAGATTCTGTATTCATTGACAAATTGCGTGAAAGTCTTTTTAGTCGCCTTTTTGAAGAAGCGGCAAAAGGCGGGTGTTGTCATACTTAATTCCTCGGAGATTTCGTCTAAGGAGATGACCCGGTGAAAATTTTCCTCTACGTATTGATAGACGATGCGCATGCGGTCCAGATCACTACTGTTTACTTCGATCGCAAAACCATTGGCATTTAACAGCTCGAATTCCTGGGATTTTGCGAGTTCTTCCAGGATCATGAGCAATTCGATCAACCGGTGAAAACGGTCTTTTTTTACCACGTCAACCAGTTTTTGGCCGATCTTATGTTTGGTCTCTCCGTGAAATACGATCCCTTTGCGGGATTTTTCGAATAATCTTTTAATGGTACCCATTTCAGGTTTTTCGAAGAACGCTTCTCCCAGAAAATCTTCTCTCATTTGAACGACAACTTCCGTATGTTTTTCTTTTACCGACGGCGAAAAACCCATGTGGGGCAGGTGAGGCCCCAGGAATATCAGTTCTCCATCTTTAAAGTAAGATAAATGCTGGCCAACCTGGCGCTTGCCCTGACCATTACTAATATAAACGATCTCGTATTCGGGATGAAAATGCCAGGATGCACTGTTTTCATCTTGATCACTAAATTGCATAATCTTAAAAGAATGTCCGAATCCAGGATTTACATTTTCAAGTCTCGGTTTACGTTCCTTCCATTCCATAGTTTAAGATATTGTTTATTGAACACTAACTACACAAAAGTGTAAGTTTAAGTTCAAAACTAAGTCCTTTTTTTGGGTAGACATTCGTCGTTTAGGACGAGGCGAATTGGGAAAAAGGGGACTAAATCCAAGATAAATGAGCCGAACAGATCTAAACTTAGTGCATTATTCGGAACTAAACAGGTTTACCCGAATAAAACACTTTAACATTCTTTCGTCTAATTTTACATTTTCTGGATAGCTATACTTCTGGCAATGTATTTTCCGATGATATCGAACTCCAGGTTGACCGTATCCCCTACTTTAATTTGGTTGAAATTGGTGTGCTCATAGGTATAGGGAATAATAGCGACCTTAAAAGTATCAGGGGTAGGTTCGACGAGGGTCAGGCTGACCCCGTTCACAGCTATAGAGCCTTTATCCACCAGTAAATGGGCTTGTTCTTTAGGGTAATGAAATTGAAAATACCAGCTGCCTTCCAAGGTTTGGACGTCAATGCACCGGGCAGTCGAATCAACATGTCCCTGAACCATATGTCCATCCAGCCGTGCGTTCATTTGCATGGCTCGTTCAAGGTTGACAAAATCGCTGACCTTAAGGTCCCCCAAATTGGACCGGTCGAGTGTTTCCTGAATAGCCGCTACGGTATGGGTTTGGCCAATTTGCTGAATGACCGTAAGGCAAACTCCGTTATGTGCCAGACTTTGGTCAATTTTCAATTGATCTGAAATCTCGGATTCCATGGTAATCAATAAATTACTGCCTTCTTTTTCAAGTTGTTTTACCTTTCCGAGCGATTCAATGATGCCTGTGAACATAAATTTAATGATAAGTTTATGTTTAATCCTTAATTTTGTTGTTCCTGCTGTTTTTTAATTTATACAAACATAGAAAACAAAAAATTGGTAGATAGTTCAGTGTCTGTGAAAGCGAAGAAAGAAAAACCGTACGACATAGTATACAATATTTATGAGTTTACAACAGATTTTTACCTGTTGAATGCGTATGTTGTCAGTAAGGACAATAGCGGTTATTTTGCCCATATTAAGCAAAAGGCTACCAAATCTACCATCCAGGCCTATGGTTTGGAGTTGGAACCAGTTAAGGAACGTTTATTTGAGATCAATGACCTTTTGCAACCTCAGGAAGTTGCCAGGAAATTTAAGCCGGCGCGCCGGAAAAAATTTAAATTGGAGGATCTGCTCAAAGACCGGGATGTTTCCAGATCGATTAAACGGTATACCCACCGGTTGATCAATGAATCCCTTTCGCTCATTGTCAACCATGATCTTCCCGTAAGCTGGGACGTAGAACGGAAGGTGTTGGTTAAAGATTTTATGATGGGTGTTCACAAGAAGCCGCTGCGACCTCATCTTTTTTTTAAAAAAACGGAAGAGAATGTAAAATACCGTTTTCGTTTGAGTGATGAAACAGGAAGGTGGGCTATACACCAAAGAGAAGTAATACCCATTACCAATCATCCCGCCTGGGTCTTCGTCGATTTTACCTTGCACCGCATTGATCATGTCAATGGGAATATGGTTAAACCCTTTCAAAAAAAGACCGAAGTTATTATTCCCAACTCTTACGTCAAAAGCTATTTTGAAAAATTCATATTGAAAGTAGCTTCTAAGGTGGACATTGACGTGCAAGGTTTTGATCTGTTGGAAATGGATCAGCTTTACGGTTGTGAGTTACATTTGGTCAATGATTTTATGGTAGGCCAGTGGGGTATCTTTCCAAAAATGATCTATCACAATACTACTTTTGGGTGGAATGAAAAAGAAGACCAAAAGACCAGCCTGAATTTTTCTGACGATGACAATGTCGAGATCGTAAAGATCATCAGAGACCGTCGGGGAGAGAAGACCTGGATAGATAAACTGTCTGAACTCGGATTAACACAAAAAGAAGGAAAAGTTTTTGTCGCTAAGAGAGAAGAAGAACGCAATGCTCAGGAAAAGAAAGGGGGGCTGGATGAGTTTGAATTGTATCATTGGTTAATGGACAACAAAGCGCGACTGGAAAAAGCAGGATTCGTTGTGAAAAATCCGGTGTTTGAGGAAAAACCATTGACGCTTAACAAAGCGGAATTAAATATAGGGCTTAACCAGGGTAATGACTGGTTTGACTTACACGGTGAGGTCGTTATCGGTGAGTTTAAAATACCCTTTGTCGATTTTGCCAAACACATTAGAGACAATAACCGCTTTTTTCTTTTGCCCAACGGCCAACTTTTTATCATCCCAATGGAGTGGATGAAGAAATATGAATCGCTATTCAAGTTTGGGAAAAAGCAAAGCGGTAAATTGCAATTGGCTAAAAGCCAGTTCACTTTATTGAATGAGATCGAAGGCTTGTCCACGGAGATAGAAGTAGATCCGGAAGAAGATTTTGAATTTGAAGTTTCGGAAAAGCTGAAGGCGACGTTAAGGCCTTATCAGTACGAAGGAGTAAAGTGGCTGGTAAGGCACAACCTGAACGAATTAGGGGCTTGTCTTGCCGATGATATGGGCTTGGGTAAAACCTTACAAACCATAGCCGTATTACTCTTTGCTAAAGAGAATCGTGTTGCAAAAACAGCCCCAGACCATTCCAAGAACGGCCAACAACTTGATCTTTTTCAACCCACGGAAGATTCCGAATGGTTGAACGCTTTAAATGCGCTTATCATCTTGCCCGCTTCGTTGGTATTTAACTGGGAAAAGGAGATCAAACAATTTGCGCCGAGTTTATCGGTTTACAGCCATACCGGTTCGCGCCGGCATAAAGACACGCGGATCATCAGTCGCTTCGATGTGATCCTTACGACCTACCAGACCGTACTGAGGGATATCGAGCTGATGAGTAAACTGGAATACGAATACATCGTGCTGGATGAAAGCCAGCAAATCAAGAACAAAGACAGTAAGATCTTCAAATCGATCAACCGACTGCTCTCCCGCCACAAAATATCATTGAGTGGCACCCCGATTGAAAATTCTCTTTCTGACCTCTGGGCGCAAATGCACTTTATCAATCCCAATTTATTGGGCGGTTACTCTTTTTTCAAACGCGAATTCATTGTCCCCATCGAGCGCAAGCAGGATGAAGAAAAAAAAGCCCGTTTAAGCAACCTGGTAGAACCTTACCTTTTGCGCAGGACCAAAGAAGAGGTCGCCAAAGATCTCCCGCCCCTTACGGTTAGGGTATTTTACTCCGAAATGAGCCGTGAACAAAAGAAAATTTACGACAAAGAAAAGTCCGCTGCCAGGAACTACCTGCTCGAGAATTTTGATGCAAAAGACGGAAAGTCTCACATGATGGTGATGCAATCGCTTACTAAATTGAGGCAATTGGCGAATCATCCGAAACTGATCTTCGACGCCTATGATAAGGATAGTTCCAAGTTTTTGGATGTCTGGGAACAGTGGGATGTAGTTAAACGGGGAGGTCATAAGGTACTTATGTTCAGTTCTTCCGTCAAGTTCTTGAATTTGTTTCGCAAAGAATTCACCAAAAAGAAGGAACCTTTTTCCTGGTTAACGGGAGATCTGAGCAGCAAGGAGCGGGAAAAGGAGATCTATAAATTTGAGAACAACGCCGAGATCAGTTCTTTTTTAATTTCCATTAAAGCAGGTGGAACGGGACTGAATTTAGTGGGAGCGGATTATGTTTTCATTCTGGATCCTTGGTGGAACCCTTTCATTGAACAACAGGCTATCGCCCGCGCTCACCGTATCGGCCAGGACAAGAGCGTGATCGCTTTCAAATTCATTACTAAAGATACGATCGAAGAGAAGATCCTGCGGCTTCAAAGAAAGAAGACCAAACTCGCCAATGATATTATCGAGCGGGTAGGGAAAGCTTCATTCTCTAAGACGGAATTAGAGTATCTTTTAGATTGAGGGTTGGTTTAGTTTAGGAGTAGGTAAGAGGTGCGATGAAGTACCTAACTTTAATAGACTTGTCTAATACTCTTCATACCACCCAAAGGCCTCTCGAATAATCCGTTCCTTTTCAGTTTTGATATGCTCCAGAAAAGCCAGTGCCACTGGTGATAACTTTTTAGCATTTAGCCAGATGAGGTTCCAGTGCGTGATGATCGGCAATCCTTTCATCGGAATGATTTCCAGCTCCCCGTTCCGTATACCATTTTTAATACCGATCAGCGGCATGATAGAATAGCCCAAACCGGCGATCACGGCTTGTTTAAGGGCTTCATTGGAGGTCAGTTCCATCTTTTTATAAGTGGGCAGATCGTTTTTTTTAATAAAGTTCTCCATCGCAGCACGGGTGGCGGAACCTTCCTCCCGGTACAGCAGGGGATACTCTTCAAAAATTTTTCGGATAGGCTTCTTTTTTTCCAGTTTCGTACTGCCAATGAGGTACAGTTTGTTGGGCATTAACGGTACCCTTTCGGTTTTCAATTGCTCAGGAATGACGGAAACCAGGGAAAAATCAACTGCATTTTGCTCCAGGCTGTTCACTACGTAAGTCTTATTGGTTACATCCATATTGAGATCTACTCCTCTATGTTTTCGCATAAAGTCAGACAAAAAATAGGGCATTACGTATTTTCCCGTTGAAGCAACGGAGATCTTCAATCGACCCGCCAATTCATTTTGATAAGCCATAGTCTTATAATTGATGGCTGCCACTTCCTGGAGTATTTTTTCCGCTGCCTCGGCAATTTCCTGTCCGAAATCAGTGATGTACAACTTTCTTCCCACCACTTCCGTAAGCGGGATGGAAAATTGATCCTGAAATTTTTTTAGCTGAATGGATACGGCCGGTTGAGTAAGGGAAAGCTCTTCGGAAGCCTTCGTAATGCTTTGATTTTGAGCTATTTTGTGGAATACATTGAGTTGGTGCAAAGTATAATTCATAAATTCGATTTATGGATATGATTATAAATATAAATAAAAATTAATGGAAAAAATAGTCCACATTTGTGCCTGAATTAAAAAAAGCTGTTATGCCAAATATCTTAGAAGGTCATTATCAAAGAGATAAGGAGTTCTCAAGCCTAAAAGAACAAAAACGAATGGTTGCCATTGCTAAAGCTGATAGGTAT
This sequence comes from uncultured Saprospiraceae bacterium, assembly GCA_964533785.1. Lineage (GTDB taxonomy): Bacteria > Bacteroidota > Bacteroidia > Chitinophagales > Saprospiraceae > JANQRV01. The sequence goes on from CAZHNG010000017.1 coordinate 15,716, forward strand.
CCAATCGGAGCCTTGCTTTTTTTTGCGATATGGGCTACTTTTTCCTATTGGAGTGGAGGGATGTTTTTGGATAAAATATTGCTTTGTGGTTTTATTGTCAATGCGTTGTTCTTATTAAGGGCGGCGGATCAAAAACGCCAGTCAAAAGAACATTCTAATAATAGACTGGTCTAATTTTTTAGATTAAAACTTTGGCGCTGGAAATAGGTTTTAACACACTCCATCAAAAACTTCTGGAAATCATAAGGTGATTTTGAATTAATAGCATTTGCAATTGAAGCTCTAAACATTTCGGATGACGCCTATGAAAGTACAGGCTATGAATAAAGAGTGCACGGCGGGAACTTAATAACCTGTTACGAATACATAACACAGACCTTTCTCGCAATTATCTTTCCTGGCGTCTTCAATCTGGGGTTTTCAATTTCCCAATCATATTTAAAACAAGAACTTTTGCAATAATGGATTGGCATTTATTGTTTGACAACCTAAGTAATCCTGCCCTACTATTCTTTTTTTTAGGAATTGTAGCGGTGCAGTTCAAAAGTGATCTGGCCATACCGGCCAATTCTTCAAAATTCATTTCTCTATATTTACTCTTATCTATTGGTTTCAAAGGTGGCCAGGAATTATCGCATAGCCATCTGGATCAGGAGATCTTTTGGTCATTATTTTGTGGTTTAATGCTGGCATTATTGGTGCCCTTTTACGCATATTTTATTCTGCGAAGAAAATTTAACGTCAGTAATGCCGGGGCGGTTGCTGCTTCCTACGGTTCAGTTAGTGCGGTCACCTTTGTAACGGCCATATCCTTTCTGGAAATGGAACAAATTACCTATGGTGGTCATATGGTGGCAGTAATGGCATTGATGGAGGCCCCTTCGATCATAGTGGGGGTGCTCTTAATTGCTCTGTTCGATAAGGAAAACAACAGCAACATAAAAATGGGTGGAATCATTAAGCACTCATTGACAAATGGTAGCGTGATGCTGATACTGGGCAGCCTGGTGATCGGCTTTATCGCCAATGAACAACAAGCGGAGGGTATCCGGCCCTTTACGACTGATATATTCAAAGGATTTTTGGCCGTGTTTCTATTGGATATGGGGATTACGAGCGGTAAGGAGATCATGGCATTGCTCAGGAAAGGATGGTTTGCTTTTTCGTTTGCGATTGTCATTCCCTTTATAAATGGTTGTATTGTGGCTTTTTTGAGCGGTGCTTTTATCGAGACTGCGGGTAACCGGTTCTTGTTGTCAATATTAGCGGCAAGTGCTTCTTATATCGCGGTGCCGGCGGCCATGCGGATCGCGGCTCCAAAAGCTAACCCCAGCTTGTACATTCCTATGGCCCTGGCTATTACTTTTCCTTTTAATATTACCCTGGGGATGCCCGTTTATATGTGGATCGTGAAAGTGGTATATCCGACTTTGTGATTTTATTGCAGATCAATTCGTTGAAATATGAATGGGACTTCCCGGCTTTCGTCGGAAATTACCGCTACCAGACTATCACCCGCAATTGCATAATGAATTTTTTTGGGAAATTCATTGGCGGCATTCTCACAGATAAATGCCTCTTTCTCAATTGCTGTTAAGGCGAAAATGGTAGGCTGTTGGCTTCCTTTTCCCGTTACTTCGTATTGCCATCTATCATTGGATTGAACCAGTATAATCTGCTCTTGCCAGACGGTATCCGCGTCTTCCATGGTAAATCCGGAACCAAGGTATTCGGTGCTGCTTTTCTTATTCCAATACTCATAAGTCTCTTTACCAGCACTTTCATTGATTCTTTGCCAACCCCCTAATAGCCAATCAAAGTTTTCTGCTGCCGTAGCTTGCTCTACACTGTTATTATTAACGTTTTCCGGAGCAGTACAGGAAAGGATAGATACCATAATGAAAAGGGCGAATAAATTTTTCATTTAAAGTTTTGTTTTATCGGGTATGACAATTATACAAGCATAGCACTATGAAAATACATCAATTTTTAGAAACGGGAGAAAATATTTTCTGCTCATATTTATAAACGGCGTCTCTAACCTGGCCGAAACTGGCGTCGGGTAAATTAGAAAATCCCACCGCTCCACTCTTTTTTTCAGGATTGAAATATAAAAAGGAATAAACGCCGATCGATCCTCCATTATGGAGCCGAATGCCGGAAGCAGAAACCGCCCAGAAGATGCCTACATTGTATTCATCATTGAGTGGGAATTCATCTCTCGGCTCATCAAAATAGGAGCTATCCAACTGAGGCTCAAAAAGAGTTTGGTACGATGTTGTTTGCAATAATTTGCCTCCACCGTGGTATCCTTTGATCATTTCAACCAAGTATTTGGTCATATCTTCAATATTGGATTTCAAATCGCCCGATGTATAACCGACGTATAGATATTTGGGATGCTCAATGGCAACTTGGGGGTCATCCCAGTCGTCGGGCCGGTAAATTTTACTTGACAAGGTGCTGTCTATATCTTCGTAAAACCAGCCCGTATTATTCATTTGTAAAGGTTGAAAAATATATTGGTCAGTAAATTCATTAAAGGTCATTTCGGTTTTGATTTCAACAATCCTGGCGGCAAGGTCAGCCCCTAAATTAGAGTATTCGTACTTTGTTCCTGGAGGATAATCGCGAAAATTGGTTTCCGAATACCATTTTCCATTTGGAGATAAATATTTTTCTAAACTCTCACCCAAGGTTATGTATTTCCCCAGTCTGTAATAGGCTAGGTCCTGTTCAATTATAGCTTCTAAGGTATCGTTCTCATAAGTTAATTCTTCCAGCAAGACGATGTCCGCTTCACCAACTTCTTCAGGATCAAAATCATCTACCAGGCCCGCTGTATGAGTCACCAAGTGCCTTACCGTAATAGGAACATCAGGAAAATGTGGATTGAATATTTCATAGGGTAGAATATCATTGACTTTTTCATCCAGATTCAACTTCCCCATCTCTATTAATTTCATAATACTTACCCCGATGAAGGTCTTCGCAATGGATGCGATGAAATTGACCGTGGTAGGGGTGAAAGGAATACTATCCTTCAAATTGGAATAGCCAAATCCTTTTTTGTACAATACCTCCTTATCATTCAGGATCGCGACCGCAAATCCGGGAATAATGGAGGTTGTCCCAATTTGATCCAATTCAAAAGTTAGCGTATCTAAATACGACGTGATTTCTTGGTTTTCTGCGATTCCAGTGGCTGGAATTTTTTTATGCTCCTCAGTACAAGAAAAAAACAGAAATAAAAGTAATAAACTTAAAACATGCGACCTGTACATTTTTGAATTAAGATGCTAGCTTGTGGTCACCACCACTATTGTAAATTCCTATTTTTGGTCTTTAATTTGGAACGGGCAATTTAAGGGTCATCCCCTGCCCTAGTGTCATCCCATCTAAATGTCCCGCTAATTGACCATCTGATGTTTTAAAATGTAAATGCATATTGGTCGTATGATGGGTAAAGACTGCATGGTGACTCTTGGAGTAAAAACCGAGAATTTGGACGGGCTTGTTGGTCAATGTACCATGGGGCCCGGAAGTGATGTGTTTTTCGTGAGAGTGTTCCGTATCTCCTGCTTTCCAATCGACGACGTGCCAGTCAACAGTCTTAGCGACTCCATCGATCAGAAAGGGGAAGGGTTCATCAATATTGATCCCGTTGGTCTTAGCTACTTGCTCAATGTGTTTTTCCAGGTCTTCATAACTGGAGACTTCATCTGGAATATCGAAGGAGTACCATTCATCAACAGCAGCGTAGACCAACAAGGCAGCATTGTGCCGGAAAGTATTATCGATCGTTAGAGTACCTTCTTGAACGGATGCAATGAAAGGCTTACTATTGAGAATTAGAACTTCCCCTTTCAGGTCTTCTACAGCTCCCAGCGCATAAAAGTGATCGACGTACCGAAAATCTATTATCTGTGCAGTAGCGGATAGGTCGCCTTCGTGCATGATATTCTTTAAGGCGCCATTGTATTTTACTTTGAAATTCTGACTCGTTTCGGAAGTGGAAGTACAGGAAAAGGTTACTATGGCCAATAATAAGGATAGGGAATTTCCGGTTTGCATAATTATTTATTTATAGTAAGTAGATTTTTACAATTGATTTTCAGGCGATTAAGATTTACTATCCGCCTCAGACGGATTAGCAAATCGAGACTTTCTGGCCTGCCTGTGGCATCTGCAGTCTTACTTATGATTGGTTTGCGGCAACGATCCGACAATAGCTACTTTTTCCAAATTTGGCTTTCTGCGGTAATTTCAACATCCCAATCCTGCGCTGGATTGGGCTTGTACCTGGGATCGCTATCTTTCATAGGGAAAGGTTCTACGACTGTAAACAGCGATTCAAAATTAATTCTTCGTTCTTCAGTGTTGAGACTATCAATTATGTTGTTAGTCTCCCAAGGATCTAAATGAAGATCAAAGAATTTTTCCGGCTTTCGATCGGAATTGATATATAGTTTGTAGCGCATATTTCTAAGCACCCGATCCCGAAAATTGAATTGATTTTCTACTCCTCCCGCAGTGAGTCTGGCATTATTTCCACCTCCCATGCTTAATATCCAGGATCGTTGAGATTGATCGGCCTTATTGAGTAGTACATCTTTAAAAGAATGTCCATCAATAGGTTGTGACAACCCTTCCGGTTGTGGTCCCACCTCCGCGAGATCCAAAAGGGTTGGAAATAAGTCGCTGAAATCAATAAGCGCCTCTGACTCCTGTCCGGGTTCAATCTGGTCTTTCCAGCTTACGATAAATGGGACACATACTCCAGGTTCTGTCGTTTTCGCTTTTCCTCCCGCAACTAATCGACCTCTATAATGCCCCCTAATACTGCCGGTCGATCCATTGTCTGTTGTCCAGATAACGATCGTTTTATCTCTTACTTTCGTCTCTTCGAGAGTGCGTATAATGCTCCCGGTCAGTTTGTCGACATATTTCACCATGGCTTTGTGTTTGCCAAGCCTGGTTGTCGAAGAATCATCAGGGGTATTGATAAAAGGTGTATGCGGTAAAACCATGGGGTAGTAAATAAAGAACGGCTTTTCCCTGTTTTCCTGAATGAAGTTGTTGATGAAATTGGTAAACAGGTCCGGACCAAATGCCCCGTCGTAAGTTCTGGCCCCATCTAAAGTGAACAAATAAGGATCTTGATACCGGTTGGCGCTTTCAGCGACGCCCGTTTCGTAGCCCGTCCACATACAAAAAGCATCAAATCCATTGCGGGTTAGCGCATCCGGTTCAACCCGAAAATCATCGATCTGCCATTTTCCGGCAATGCAGGTGGCATAGCCTGCTTTTTTCATCTCTTTGCCAAGGGATGGGTTCAACGACTCATCGTAATGTGCCCCACCTCCCCACCGTGGTACATCCCAATGATTAACCCAGCCGTGCCTAAACGGGTATTGACCCGTCAATATCGTCATTCGGCTGGGGGTGCACTGTGGCATTGCATAGACATTATTGAATAGTACGCCACTTGCGGCAAGCGCATCAATATTGGGGGTTTCGATATCTTCAGCTCCGTAGGCACTGACCCATTCTTTACCTAGATCATCCACCAGTATCAGTACGATATTTGGCATTGAATCTTTAGTTTTGGTATCCACATTTGTAGTGCAGCATATTAGGGTAATGCAGATGAGCATATTGAACAGGTTGGCTCGATACATCGGTACTGGTTTGTTAATGAGAGTGTCTTTAAAGGTAGCAACAACTTTTAATATCCCCTAATTCAAGCATAGCTCTTACACCCGTAATAATTTTTTATTTTTAAATTTAAATTAAGCCTTCACAACTGTCAATCAAAACGATCGATCATGAAAACCTTCTTTAAGAGCCGATTTAATTACATACTTCCCCTGGTTTTTATACTGTCTTTTCATCTGCAGGCACAGGAAGTCCCCCTACAGGTCATCGTCATTGGTGCTCACCCCGATGATTGCGATTTAGATGCCGGCGGTACGGCTGCCCTCTGGGCGAGTATGGGCCATAACGTAAAATTTCTCTCCCTAACCAACGGTGACGCTGGCCACCAAAATCAAGGAGGAGGTGCACTGGCCAAACGACGCCGGGCTGAAGCAAAGGAATCCGCACGGCGGCTCGGCATCGCCGCCTACGAAGTGCTCGATAATCACGATGGAGAGCTTATTCCTTCTCTGGACGTTCGCTTGCAGGTCATCCGCCGCATTCGGCTTTGGCAGGCCGACGTAGTGATCTTGCCCCGCCCCAATGATTATCACCCCGATCATCGCAATACTGGTTTGGTAGTGCAGGATGCCGCCTACATGGTTATCGTGCCTAATGTAGCTTCCGATACGCCGCCCCTGGAGAAAAACCCCGTCTTTCTGTACTCCCAGGATGGTTTTCAAAAACCCATGCCGTTCGAGCCGGATATTGCCGTCAACATCGATCCCGTCTTCGAGCGAAAGATCGATGGCCTGGACGCTCACGTCTCCCAATTCTACGAATGGCTGCCCTGGACCAACCAGGCCCTGGATCAGGTTCCGAAAGACGTAGTGGAAAGAAAACAATGGCTGGCTAAAGTACGTAGCCGGCCCGTGAAAGCAGCCTACCGGGAGTTGCTGGAAAAATGGTACGGACCTGAGATCGCCCAGGAAGTACAGCATGTAGAAACTTTTGAGATCTGCGAATACGGTCGCCAACCGGATGATGATGAGATTCGCCGCTTGTTCCCCATGTTGGGACAAACGACACCTTCCTTGACGGCGGTTAGAAGCTCCGAACCTATAAAGGTGGATGGTCATCTGGAGGAGCCTGTATATCAATCGGCTCCCCGCAATTATCTTAAAAACAGTTTGACCAAAACCATGACAGACGATCCTGCCTATGAGACTTACGCTCAGGTCGCTTACGACGATGATTATATGTACATCGCTTTTACCTGCAATGATCAGGATATCCACAGTAGCTTCACCGAACGGGATGAACATTTGTGGGAAGAGGAAGCGGTGGAAGTATTCATCGATACCGATGATCGCAACCCAAATGACTACGTAGAACTGGAAGTGTCCCCCCGTAATGTACTCTACGACAGTTATATTGTCGATCCCGATAACATCGACGTAGAAGAAACGCTAAAATACAACCTGAAAGATATCCAAACGGCGGTTAATGTGAAGGGCACCGTCAACCAACGCCAGGATGAAGACCGTCAATGGACGGTGGAAATGGCCATTCCTTTCGCGGAAATTGCAGAAGGTTTTCATCCGGATCAACTGAGGCAGGCCGTCTGGCGGATCAATTTCTACCGGATCAACCGGGATGATAATCCGCTGCAGTTTATGGCTTGGTCACCTACGCAGGGGAGTTTTCATCAGCCGGAAAAGTTTGGGACGATCAGATTTAGGTGATTGGGGTATTTTTTTCAGCTGGTATATTTTTATCCTTTAACAAACCAACGGCAGTAATCGCTGTCCAACCGAACACAACGGTAAATACCAATCGGTGTGTAACGGGTATGGACCATAAACCAACTACGAGCCCAATCATGGCAGTTATAATCAAAATGGCGGCAATATTAGCGCGGAATCGAATATAATTTCCCAAAAGGCGATTGGAAGATATCCTCGCCAGGCCGAATAGCCAGGAGGCAAGGGCGAGGCAAATCGCCACGATGTGGGCTTTAGAAACAGGGGAATCCGATTCCGCCAAATCAACGGGAATGGATGTAAAAGCAAATCCCACCCCAAAAAGTGCCAACAGTACTCCCGTTAATTTATCCCTTAGAAAACCACCATAGGTTATTCCAAAGCAGATAAGTGTTATTCCTACTAGTACAAAACCAAATAAATTCCACCATATTGCATTGGCTCTCCTTTTGCCCCAAGTTTACTCACGAAATCATCCACGAAATTAAAGGTTGGATTGAGGTTGCCGAAAGTAATTAATGATACAATGAAGATTAAAACAGCTGATAATCCGAATACCCCTGCTACTTTTTTACTTTGATTTTTCCGTGAAGTGGTGTGCATTTTTTTTCTTTTACGGCTTTACTTATCCTTCAATCCTTCGCCATTAAAAATCTTTCCAATGCATTTTTCAATTCTTGATACCCGCGTTTTTGGTTGTTTAGGAGCTGAAAAATAAATAATATATCTTTTTCTTTAAGATTTGGACTTTTGACGCTAGACACTAGACGCTAGATTTTAGACAACAAAACGCTGATATTCAATGGATATCAATTTTTCAGAATAAATAACCCCCCCTTGATTGTCAATTAGTTAGAATTTTTTGTCTAACTTCTAGAGTCTAGCGTCAAAAGTCTAGTTAAGATGATAAAGGAGAATTAAATGTATCCTCAATTATTCGTTTTAGGTTCTCACCTTCTTCTTTCATGTGCTGACGGACTGCCGCAAACTCCTTGCGATGCGCCCATTTTCCAAGAGGGCCAACTCCTCACAGAAATACCTGAGCTGTAAATTCACAACCATCTCCTTTTGGCTCAAAAATGAAAGTCATCTTTGGAATGAACCAGCGGAAAAACCAATTGACCATTTTAAACTCAATGTAACGATTGGAGATAACTTTTGCTTGTTCCAGTCGTCTGTTTCCAATGACTTTAGCAATTCTATTAACTTTTCGTCTAATGGCTTGAAAAGTGGCCTGGTGTCAATTGGTATAATTCTTTGCTTCATTTTTGCATCGTATTATTTTTGTCCACCCACTTATTACTGTCATCCACAAAGCAAATGGTCCCATTTAATAGCTTCTGATTATTCCAATTAAAACAACAATGACCACCAATTGGATGAAAAACAAAATCGTCGAACCAAGTGATCGTAGGAACGCATCTAAGCCCTTACCTTTATCCCTAAATATTTCAATTGTCATCCAAATTATGGAGATGTAGACCAATGGATTAAATAACAAGCCTGTTTTGGTGATTACAAAGCTAATTAAGCCTACCAAAGTGGATTGACCAATCACAAAAGAGTTTATGGCTAAATGTTCAGCAAAGTTGTATTTCCCAAATATTAATTTGGTTGAAAGACTCAACCACACAATAGAAAGGATCCAAAAATATTTAAAATACAACTTGATGAATTTTCCTGCTTCGTATCCGACGGAGTATACTTCAGAATTTGTTTTGCTTACTTCATGATTAACTTCGATCAAAGAATCTGTTATTAAATAAATGGTGATTGCAATTATTAGAAATGAGATCGGATTGAAAATATTTTTTCTTTTTCCGTTAATGTAGTCCGTTACGGTTTTGTTTGGGTTGGAAAACAGATTTTTTACGTTGAATAAAAAACCCTTGTCCATATTCGTAATTGTGGAAAAGCCATCATTAAAGATTGAGCTGAAAGTAATCTTCGGTACGCTCGAACTTTCACCGCAATTTGGACAGAATCTGCTATTGTGTTCGTTGTTGCAATTAATGCATGTCATGCTTTTGATCACTATTTGTTTGCTGAGAAAAGCAGGTTGTGAAATGACCTTCACGAGTAAATGAGTGGATAACTCTCAAGATAGGGTTTTTTCTTGATGGTTTGGATATTGTTCTTTTATGAAATTATTCAATCTTTTGTTTGCAAATTTTTGAATCTTTCTCTTCATGAAGGGTGTCCAACCAATTAAATATCCAATTGGGCCTAATGCTTGGCTCGACCATTTCCATAGATTAAAGCTATCAATGTGTTCAACGATTTTACCTTCTTTAAAGATAAATCTTGCATGAACTTGATTTATTACCTTACGTTTTTTGGGGCCGTACAGATATTCTGCTTTCCAATCAGCACTTCCTTCTACATCATTTGCTTTTACATTCGAGAATGTAATTTTTAGTGCGGCTTCTTTTCGAGATAAAAGCATTTCCCACATTTTGGCCACTTTATTGCCTGTTAATTTCCCAAAAGCCGGATCTTTAAATACTACATCCTTGTGATAATGGGCAACCATTTTTTGATAATTGCCATTGGCAAATGATTTGAACTCGTCGAACTCGTCCCCCTAATAATCCAACGCCGCCTGGATCACCATAAACTCGTTGATATTCTCCATATCGATCGTACCGACGAGCTGGTCATTTTCCAACACAGGAAAAAAGATCTGCTGACCGCTCCCTTGTACTTTACGGTAAATTTCACTCAGGTCTTCCTCCGGGTGTACCACTTTAAATTCCTGGTTCATCATATCGCCCACCGATAAATTCAATTGCTTTTTCTGATACGCATCGATAACGACGTGGTGATGCAAAATACCCACCACATTTCCAGCTTCATCACCGACAATAAAATGGCGTTGGGTGCCGGAAAGCAGCACCTCCCCTACTCTATCAAGGCTATCCCTGGCGTTTAAAACGGTAAAATCGGTCATCATGGCTTCTCTTACCCGGTGGCCTTTGAGGATGCCCATTTGGCGGATCATATTATACTCGCCCGAAGCACCGAAGAAAACGAACAGACCAATGAAGATCAACAGGGGATTGTAGACAAAACCGATAAAGAAAAAGAAAATGGCGATAATTTCCCCCAGGGAAGCGGCTATCTGCGTAGCCTTCACCCGGTCCATACGCATGGATAACAGGGCGCGCAAAACCCGGCCGCCGTCCATCGGAAAAGCGGGAATAGCATTGAAAACTACTAAAAGAATATTGGTCGTGTACAAGTAAAACAGAAAGTTGTCGGCATTGATCGTTTGCAGGAAAGATTGCGCTTCTTCCGGTTCCTGGAAAATGTACAACTGGTGGCTGACAAAGAAATAGAGTATGGCAGCAATGACGACATTTACCATCGGGCCCATAATGGCAACGAGCAACTCTTGCTTGGGATCCTCTGGCATGCGATCGAGGCTCGCCACGCCGCCGATGGGTAACAAAGTGATTTTCTTGGTTTCTATCCCGTATTGGCGAGCGGTCAGAGAATGCCCTAATTCATGCAGTACGACGCAGACAAAGATCGTCAACACCAGGGCGATGGTCCAGAGTACTGATTCCACACTACCGCCGCGGCTCCACCCTACATAAATTGCCCAGGCAATGATTAATAAAAACGTCCAGTGCATCTGTACACGGATGCCAAAAAGTCTTCCCAAGTTTAGTGATCCTGTCATAATTCAGGTTTATTGATAAAAGTCATTTATTGTTGGTGATCAACGTCAAGCCTTTCTATACAACATAATAGTATTATAGTGCTTTGAAGTTCACTAAGTGATGGTAAAACAATAAATCCATCATTACTAACCAAAAAAAATTACCATGAAAAAAAAATTATTCCTGATTGTTTTTGCTTTTCTTTTTATGAGTACGATCTCTTTTTCCCAAGTTCTAAGCAAAGGTAATTTTATCTTAGGATCGACGGTAGGTTTTTCTACTGCTAGTTCCAATGCCAACTCTACCACCAATGGTGTGGAAACGGAAGGTGACGGTCCTTCTTCTTTGCAAATTAGTTTTTCTCCTAATATGGGGTATTTCTTAATGGACCAATTTGCCTTAGGAATTGGAATGGATTACACCTTTAGCCGGGTAGAAGAAGCCAACCGGGACCGTACGGATGACAGTGATTTTCTGTTCGGACCTTTTGCGAGGTATTATTTCCCGGTAGATGATGGTATGGCTTTCTTTTTTCTAGTAAACTTTGGCTTCGGTAATTCATCGGACCAACAAATGCTTCCCACGGGAAGGCAAAGGGTAAATAGTAATATTTTCGCCATCGGAGCGGGGCCGGGATTTACCATCTATTCCAGTAGAGCCATTGGTATTGAATCAATTTTAAAATACAATTTTGCGAGAAGTGAATTTGAAACCGAAGCCAATGGTGTGAAAACCACTACCGTAAGAAGGACGAACCAGTTCGATGTTTCTTTGGGACTTCAATTTTACTTCGGAGGGCTGAAATCCGCAGCGGAAGAATCTCCAAACTTTAACTTCTGACCTTTGGAAACGACATCCTTTATCAAAAACATAGGACAATGAAAATCACCGCCGCTGAATTTAAAACAGTATTCTCACCCATGCGGACTTTAGCATACATCAGAAATGTTGGTCCTTACATGGGAGATACTCAATTGTTTGAACGGCTTTTCAGCCAGGTATTAGACTGGGTACAGGCCAAAGGCTTGGTTCGTTATGACATGGAGTCCATCGCCGTATACCACGATGATCCGGAAACTGTTCCTCCGGAGGAACAGCGTATCAGCGTAGGATTCACTGTTCCGACCGGAAGTGTGGGAGAAGGAGACATTCAGATCATGACCTTACCCGCCGGGAAATATGCCGTAGGATCATTTGAAATTCATCCGGATCAATACGGTGAAGCCTGGGAGCAATTGTATGAATACATTCAATCCAGTGGTTTAAAACCGGGAGCAGGTCCTATGTACGAATCGTACAAAAACGATCCTCAACAACACCCGGAAGGTAAACACGTTGTTGATATTTGTGTAGCTTTAAAAGCCTGACTTCTTACTTGATAGGTGATGAGTGATGCTAAATCAGCAAGCCTTCGCTCATCATCTATCGGTTAATATTGCTAGACTACTTACTCTTGCTGTTATTTTAGCGTGGTAAGCCAGTATCATCCTAAATTACAATTATGGATGTTGTGACAATTTTTTAGCCATTTCAGGACTCAAAGCTTCTGCATAAGCACCATAAGCATCCACTAAAACGCCTTTCACGCCCTCCTTGGATTCAATGGCGTAGACGACCGAGCTATCACCTGGATTAGTCATGCCCTCAAAACGGTAAAATTCTTTTATTTCAAAGTCCTCAGGATGTAATTCCAAGCCTTCGGAGATACACTTGGAACCATCAGGGTTTAGATTAAAATCGGTCGTATATCCCCTTGATCTTAAATCGATCAGTGCTTCTACTAAGGTGTCATAGCTTTTCATTTCGGCGATTTTTTTGAATAGTCAAATATAAATGGTGATTAACACTGCAATAAATTTAAGGTTCTTGTACTGATTATCACAGCCATTTCACTTAAATGTACTTGTTTTTTTGCTCCCGAGGAAAGAATCGTTTTGAAATCAGTGAACAGGGTTCGACAGGTTAAAAAGCAGCAGCGTTGAAGAGCGTAAAGCGTTGGAAGGAGAGAATAAATAAAAAATTAATGTTTTTATTTTTTATTTAAAACAAAATAAATTATATTGCAATTGAATTTTTTCGGTACCGAAAAGCAATAGTTGGGACGTTCATTTTCGGACTTCTCCAGACGGTGATGCTATACCACATCTGTGGTATGGGTGTGCCGTTGGTTGGCAGGAATGGAGGGCGGGTTTTATACCCACCCACAGGTTAATTAACACTATCAGGTTTTCCCCCGGTCGCCGCCGGCTCGAAATTCCCTGGAGCTGGGCTCAATTCCTATGGGGTCCACCGATCTTATTCCCTCCAACTCAGCGATCCGCCCCCTAAATGATGAATAGTATGCTGCAACTTTCCTGCTAAGGGATTACTTGCCTTATCAACGATATTATACTCAATAGTCATCACGTCCACCGGTTCAATATCCGGTAGTAATAGTTTAACGGACCTTCCATCCTCACTCAAAAGGACGCCGGCAATTTCCAAGGTCTTCACATCGTACCGGTCCGAACCATAGTCGCTCGTCCGCTTCAGGTTCCAGGTTTTGACCTCATAATGCTCCCTATTCTGCGCACTTTGGGGGTCTAAGGGTTGAGCAAACCCAATACGCATGCCCGTCTTTTCGGCATTCAAAGCAACGGGAACCGGCAGAGGTTTGCTAGTGTACCGCACCCGGTATAATCCACCGCCCTTCATCATTTGCGTGGTACCCCAGGCCGACATACCGCAGGCGTAAAGATGCCCATCCTCCGGATTGAAGCGGCCTCGCATTACCCCCGTCAGAAATTTAATGCCCGGTAGATCAATTACTCCTCCTTGTTTCTGACCATTTACTTCTTCGTTATATACCAGTTGTATCTTTCCAAAACCATACGAAAGACTCAGAAGACTGCCGTTGAGCGGGCCCCACTTTTCACTATCCACCCAGACCAATTCCGAAGGCGAGCGGTCAAATTCCATATCGACCCAGACCAATGGCGGTTCCATGGCCGCCCGCGAACTATCCGCCGGAGGGTCATAGCCCCACATATTTCCGTAAAAATTACCTTTTCCTTGTACCCAATTGATACGATTCATGGGGTTCCAAAAGCCTTGTTGATCCGTTACGATAAAGCTGCCATCCGGATTGATGCACACCCCATTAGCGGCCCGGAATCCCGTGGCAATAATTTCCGTTGTCGATCCATCCTTACTCACTTTCAACAAGGTACCGTGCTGAGGGATCAGCGCTTCCCTGGCGTGCCGGCCACTCTTGGCGTAATACAAATTGCCTTCCGCATCCGCCTGCAACCCCATCGCAAATTCGTGAAAATGATCGGTCACCTGGTGATCGTGATTGAAACTTTCGTAAAAGTCGGTTTCCCCATCTCCGTTCAGATCCTGTAAGCGAACGATTTGATCCCTGCAGGTCACGTAGATCTGTTCGTTCACCACCTTAATACCCAACGGCTGGAACAATCCGGCACCGATCCTTCGCCAACTGAGCTTTCCGGTATTTTCCAGCAACCCGGATATCAACCAAATATCGCCATCCGTCGCGCAAGCCACGGCGGTATTCGCGTCTTCCAGGAAATCGATACCGCTAAGTTTCATCCTGCAATTCCAGGGATTCTCGAAGGGAGGTAATAAGACATCCGTAGCAAAGACCCCGTCTGCATTCCGGGTGGTTACTTCAGTAGTAAGCACATCCGGATAATGAGCCGGCCCGCCTTTCGTATAGGGTGATAGCGATGGCGGTGGCGCTGAAGTATCAGCTGTTGCGCTCACCTCAGATTTGCCAATAAATAATTTAATATTAACCGCGCGTCCAGCCTCAACGGATAGCACATGATAATCCTCCTCCTGTTGAACAGCCGCCCCTTCACCAGTGAGTGCCACCTGGGCGGTAGCGGGGGCGACCCTCATTTTCAAGGGATTTGCAGCAGAACTAATGTTTAAGGTCCTGGTAAAAATAGTGGTACCTTCTACTTCTTCCATTCCCAATTCTTCTAAAACCTCCGCTTCACCGACCGAATAGGAAAGAATAATATGATCCTCATAATGGTAGATCCCTTTAAAGTCGGCCCACTCTTTGGGTAATGGCCCGAACGGCCTGCCGTCCCGTGCCCGAAAACGGGGGTCTTCGAAAGTACCGGTAGCTGGATTTGCCCAACCGGGGCCAACGGGTGTTTCAAAATGCAATTCTCCGATCGTCCGCGGATACGTTTCGTGCTTGTCATTCAATAAAATGCCATCCCAGTCGATAAAACCTTCCCCGGTCCAGCCACCTGCTACCCGCATCAGATCGTGATCGAAGATCATCCAGGCTTTTCCTTTAGACACTCCTCCTGCTCCTGGATCTAAACGAACAGCAATGCCCTTGTAGGCAAAATTGGCATCCAGGTAGTCTTCGTCAGCATAAGGGACCGGCCTTGGGGAATGAAAGCGTTCGGGCCCCGTTTTCTCATCTACCAATTCGTAGGTATTGATAAAGAAATTACCGTAGTCCATATCCGACCAGGGATGATAAGGCTTATACGCCGGTCCGGTAGATGAACCTTTCGGCAAATTGGCAAGATATTTAGGGCCTATTCTATAATATTCCGTAGGATTCGCTTCCCGGATATACTCTTCTCTCAAATAGGTAATGACAGCGTATTTTTCCTGCGGGGTGAGGGTCATCTGCGGAGGCATAGCGCCGTAACCTTTGGTAAGGGTTTGGTACATTGAATGAGGGTCATTACCGGCCTTAAAAGGTTGTTCCCAAAATTTAAGCGATTGTGGGATAGAACCTTCAATTTCGGGCGTACCGTGACAATTGATGCAATTGGCATTGTAAATTCTGGCACCTATTTCCAGGGCTTCTCTATCCAGGTTTGCGACCATAGCAGCGTGATCGAGATTATCTTCGTAAGCCGGAAGGTCCGAGTCCCGTAAATTATAAGTGACATCCGAGCTTGTATTCGATTCCAGGTTCTCGACAACCCGGGTAGCGATCATTGGATAACTTTCTTCGTCGGTGAAGACCTTTCCAGCAAAAGCATCACCGCTGAACTTTCCTTCCAAAGTAAAGGGCGTGCCGTATAACTCGAATTCACCCTTTAGCTGATTTCCACTAATGCTCGGTCGGTCAATTGGAATGGTCCCGAATTCAGCAGCATTCAAACTTACCGCGGGAGAAAACAAACCCGCACTTATCCAAATCGCACCCTCTTCGATTTCTTCATCGTCGTACTCTATTTCATACACCCAAACCCCAGCAAACTCTTGCTCCCTGGTACAATAGGTAGAAACCGAAAGCATAGCGATCATAAATAAAATGAATGGAAAATTGATTTTCATTTTCGTTTTGTTTTGAAATTTCAGACTCCAAGATAACCAGACTTTGATTTAACTTAAAATGAAGTGAAATTCAATTATTTTTTATCTTGCTTCGTCCTCCATTTATTGGATTATACCGACGTTCAAGTGGTTTGGGAAGTCCCAAACCACTTGGCGTCAAGTATAGTATGAGATGCCTGATAGTTTAGCAGCATTCTCTACAACTGAATATTCTTCCGCAATCATTAAAATTTAAAGGTATGCGTTTAGGTCTAACATCTTGCTTCTTATTTATGATAGTACTAGCCTCTGCACAACATTTCACCAAACAAGATACCTTGCGCGGTTCGATCACTCCGGAACGCAGTTGGTGGGACCTGGTCTATTACCACCTCGATATAGAAGTGCTTCCGGAACAAAAAAAGATCAAAGGAAGTAATACTATTCACTATAAGGTGATTGAACCCTATTCCGTTTTACAAATTGATTTGCAGCCGCCACTGCGAATAACCCGGGTCGTGCAGGGAGGAGAAGAACTATCTTGCACTTCTTACGGAAATGCGCATTTTGTGAAGCTCAACCAAGAACAACCCCAGGGCTCCGTTCAAAAGATCCGGGTGGATTACGAAGGCCACCCCAAAGAAGCGATTCGCCCACCCTGGGATGGCGGTATCAGCTGGAAAAAGGACGAGAACGGTCAACCTTTCATTGCCAGTTCCTGCCAGGGACTTGGTGCCAGCGTTTGGTGGCCCTGTAAAGATCATATGTACGATGAAGTAGACAGCATGCTCATTAGCGTGGAAGTACCTGAAGATCTTGTGAACGTTTCCAATGGCAAACTGGTCGGTGTCGATCATCATCAAGAGAAAAAAACAAAAACCTACCACTGGTCCACTAGTAACCCGATCAATAACTATGGCGTGAACATCAATATTGGCGACTACGTCAATTGGAAGGAGACCTATGCCGGTGAAAAAGGCGAGCTGGATGTTGCCTACTGGCCGCTGCGTCAGGATGAAGAAAAGGCCAGAGAGCAATTTCAGGATGTTCCGCGCATGCTGAAAGCTTTTGAACATTGGTTCGGCCCCTATCCTTTTTATGAAGATGGTTATAAATTGGTGCAGGTGCCTTATCTGGGCATGGAACACCAAAGTTCCGTTACCTATGGCAACCAATTTATGAATGGCTACAAAGGCGAAGACCTGAGTGATACCGGATGGGGCCTAAAATTTGATTTCATTATCATTCATGAATCCGGCCACGAATGGTTTGCCAACAATATTACTCACCGGGATATGGCCGACATGTGGATACACGAAGGTTTTACCAATTATTCGGAAAGCCTTTTTGTGGAGTATTACTACGGAAAAGAAGCCGGCCAGGAATACGTCAGAGGAGTGCGTTCAAGAATTGGCAACCGAAAACCGATAATCGGACCTTATGATGTCAATTATCAGGATTATCCAGGTGATGTTTACTATAAAGGCAGCAACATCCTCAATACACTACGCACCTGGGTAGATGATGATGAGAAATGGCGGGGCATGCTCCGGGATATCAATCAATATTTTTACCACCGTACCATCTCTTCCAATCAACTGGAAGCCAGAATAGCTGAATACTTTCAACTTGATCTGCGTAATTTTTTTGATCAATATTTACGTGATCCAAGAGTTCCGATACTGGAATACTTTTTTAAGGAAGGGCAGGTACACTACCGCTGGGGCAATGCCATCGATGGTTTTGATATGCCGGTAGATGTAGTGATAGGAGAGCAAAAAATGCGATTATCTCCAACCACTTTCTGGAATGATAAACTGGTGGAAGGAACAAAGTTGACGGTGGATCCTAATTATTACGTGGGAGTTATGCAGATTAGGTAAGGAGACACGACACCATATCCCGCCACGTAGGACCAGTATGGGCCTGAGCAGGTTATGCGTTAATTTCTATTATCGGTTAAAAAACGCTGGTTGCGCGGAATTCATTCCGCGCTCAATAACAGATCGGAATGAATTCCGATCAACCAGTATTGGCCAATTTCCTGATGTAAAAGCTCATCCCGTCGTGTTGAATTTGCACGAGTTTTTCTTCCCGCAATAACTTTTCCAGCAAGGATTTATCCGCTCCACTGTCTTTTAGAAAGTCCATCACCTCGCTCTCCCGCATCGGATGTACTGAAGTAATGTCCAAGATATTCTGAGCTGGATCTTCACCCGCCGCCACAAAAGAATCCGGGGAGAACCCCGTGAGTAATTCGACCTGTTTCACATTTTCCGAATAGATCTGGTGGGCTTTTACCAGTGTTTCCTCGTCTGGCGCCTCCACCCATTTTTCAGAGGGCGGTCGGGTAGCAATACCAATATAAGCAACGGCAGGATCTAATTTTTTAAGAAAAGCGGCAGTTCTTCTCAAATTTTCTTCCCCATCATTAATGCCCTTTACCAGCATAGTTTCTGTAATAATTTCGCCCCGGAACATTTTCGCAAAAGCCAGTATACCTTCCAGTATATCAGCCAGTACCAGTTCTTTGTGGGGGCGATTAACCTTGCGCCACGATGCTTCCTCCACCCCATCTATTTTTAAAGAGACCAGGTCCGCCTGCATTAAATCTTTTCTTACCTCTTCTCTCCACAATAAAGAAGAGTTGCTGATCACTGCAATTTTGATACCTAAAGGTTTTAAGGCTGCGATGTAATCCGCCAGATGAATATCCAAAGTAGGCTCTCCGTCCGGTACGATCGATAAATAATCAATCTTGCCGCCGGCCTTTTTCACCTCTTCAACTTTCTGTTTGACGGCTTTATAGATCTCTTCGGTTGTATAAAACTTGCGTCGTTGAACAACGGAATCCGTCGTAGGCCCCACCTGGCAGTATACGCAATCGTACGTGCATACTTTGGGAGGAATATTATTGATCCCCAGGCTTTGCCCTAATCTTCTGGAGGGGATGGGTCCGAATGCTATCATTCTTAACTATTTTATTCAAAATCAATTGAGTAAGACAAAATTTATTTACTTCACTCATTTAATGCACTTTAAAGTAGGTAAACTTAAATACTATGACCCTGATAAGAATCAAAAGATATCATGATTTATATCACTTAAAAAAAACGTTAGATTCTGACGGCTTCGTAGGGACGATGAATGGTTTGAATATCTCCGGCAGAAGGGCACGGCAAAACAAATTTAATTTGCTGATTTTGACAGACAGACACATTAAATAATAACAAACAGGACCCCCCCCACAAAAATCACCCCTATATGTGAGAAGTGTCATCACATTTAATCTACCGTCTATTTATGTTTGTGACATTCGTACACTAAAATTTGAGGATCATGATAGAATTGAAAATTTGCCAATTGAGTTTTTCGTCTGCCTTATTACGGTATTATTTAATGATGGGGGTTGCATTAATAGGAGGTTTTTTGGGATTCATCAAGATAGCAGCAATTTTAGCTATTGCGGTAGCAGTTAGTTGTATTTTAGGAATTAGAATTGAATGGAAGACCAATAAAGAAATTAAAAGTAAAGAAACACAAGCTATTCCTTCTATTCCGCTTAAGAGAAAGCAGCAACTTCAGGTAGAAAATGTGTAAGTTCAGCTATTCTCAGTTTGGGGCTTAAGTATGAATAAAGGCGCGAATAATTGCCACGAAAACACAAAAACTGCACAAATTTTTTTGTGGGTTTGGTGCCTTTGTGATTTAGTGGCAAAAAAATATTCTAAAGCGAGAATCGCTGATCAAATTGAGAATTGCTGGTGTAAGTTGGTTAACGGTGGTAAAAGACACAGTATCATATAATTGTGGAGTTACTATTATTTATGGAAGCAAGATTATTTAAGCCCGGAGACCGGGTCCAACAAAAATCCGGTGGCCCGATCATGGAAGTCACCAAATACGTAATTGATCATTTACCATTAGGCGGTGAAATATACAGTGATCATCACGTTGAGTGTGTGTGGTACGATGAGGAGAAAAACCGGCACAAAGATGTTTTTGATCAACGTACTTTATTTAAAATAGAACACGACGAGTAAATTCATAAATCACACTCCTATCTTCATTATCAAAGCACTAAAGGAACTACACCCTCAATCCCTTAGTTTGTAGGATATTTCTTTTTCGAAAAGGAATAGGATACCTTCGTGCATACTGGATGATTCTAAAACCATTATTATTGTTTAAGCATTATCATACTCGAGATCCATGTATGCCTTTGTAAAAATACTCTTTCGCTCACTCCTTAAATTCGCGTTGGTCGTATTAGTTTCCATCCTTGTATACTTCATCGCAGCAACTCTTTTATCGTATTTAAGCACTAATCCCACCGTTGTAACCTGTCAGGAAAGACATGAAATATTCATCACTTCAAATGGT
>CAZHNG010000018.1:0-35764 GCA_964533785.1 uncultured Saprospiraceae bacterium
ATCGAACCCTAATCATGTAATTGCCATTGTATTCCAGTAAGTCACAACTTTCAATAGTTACCGGATCGGAGAATAATTCCTTTTTTAAGACCGGACGCTTCAGCGCGGCATCTAATTCAGCATAATCAGCTAGAGAATGGGCGGGCAATGGCTCATTATTAATCGAAGTACAGGACGCGCCCAATAATGGTAACCCTAAGCCGGCGCCAACGGCAGACCGGAGAAATGTTCTGCGAGGGCTTTTCATAAATTAAAGATCTTTTCAAAGATTTATCTTTTCCATTTTCTGACGGATCACCTCATTTACATTTACTACATGTTTTACAACGGTATCATAAGGCTGTCCACGATAGCCGAGTAATCCTCGTTTGAGCCCCCGGTTTAAATTTGCTATTGAACAAACACAATTTGACACCAATGACCTAAGGTGTATCAATTCTTTTTGCTATTATAATCCTGTTGTGCCTGTTTCACCATTTGGTGCCGTTTATCGTTAATATCAGGATCTTCTCCCATCCAGGCCCATAATTTGATCAGACCATTCTGGTGAGCACTGACCAGGAAGCTGCCATCAGTATTGAAATCGATGTATTCAGCGTGGTCCCCCGCCCAAGACATGTGGGCAACCGGGATCCGTTCACTTTTGTACTGTAAAATATCCTTCACCCGATAGATGCGGATACGAGGCTCGTGTCCAGTCATAGCAATGTATCTTCCATTGGGGTGCCAGCTTACCGTTTCCACTTTTTTTGAAGTATGATTAAATTCTCTCAATAATTTACCGGATTGCCACTCCCAAAGGAACATCGTGCCTTTAAAACCTCCCGCTATTACATGTTCAGCATCAGGCGAAAAACTAGCGGTGACAAATTTGAAGAAATAGTCAGGTTTTAAGGTTTGCAGTAAATCTCCGGAAGCCGCCTCGTAAATTTTAACCGCTCCGTGGCCGGCAGCTAGCAGGTATTGATCATCCTTAGAGAAAAAAAGTTCATTGATCGTACCACCGAAGTTAATTTTTCTAATTTCTTTGCCCGAAGGCATGTCAAAGAAACGAATCCAGCCCAGCTTGGAACCATCTTCGCCTTTTGATTCCTCTTCTCCGGTTACCAAAATCGTTCCCATATTCGACCAGGTCAGCCCATCAATCCCTTCAGAGTGAGGCAGGGTTTTTACAACATCTCCCGTTTGAGAATCATAGACCGTGACAAGGCGATCTTCGCTACAGGCAGCAATGTATTGGTTATCTGAAGACCAACCTACTCTTTCGATTTCCTGTTCAGCGTATTTTCGCCACAATTCCTGCCCGTCAGAAGTGCGCCATAGGATCACGGAATAGTCGAATTTGGTGCCGCTGACAATATATTTTCCATCGGGAGAGAATTCAGCGGATTCTACAGAACCAAGTTCTCCCAGTGCATCAGCAACCCGGGACCAAACCGGCTCTAGGCGCAAGCTATAATCCATCTGGGCGTTTACAATTACGACAATAAATAAAAGAAAGAACAGAGGAAAAAATCGTTTTTTCATAAAAGAACAGGTTTGTGTTTTTGTATATAATCAGGATCAATCTCCACACCAGACCCAGCACCGGTCGGCACCGTTATTACCCCTCCCTTGCTCTCTAATTCCGAGGTTGCACAGGTTAAAGGTATGTTTGGATTAAATCCTTTAAATTCGTGATAGGGACCGGCATTAGGGACTACGGAAACGAAGTGCATCATGTAAAGATAACCCAGTCCCGAACCGGAAATATGGGGAACACAAGTTTTTCCCTTAACGGCAGCCATACGCGCCACTTTCATAGACCGGATCATACCGCCGAAATAAAATATATCGGGTTGAACGATATCCAGCGCATCATTTCCAATGAGCCAGCGAAAATTCCTCATACTCGGCTCTTGTTCTCCTCCGGCAATAGGAATGTCTAAGGCGTCCGCCACTTCTTTGGTTTCTTCGTACCAATCAAACGGCGTTGGTTCCTCGTAAAAATCAACGGCATATTCTTGTAAGATCTTTCCGATCCGGATCGCTTCTCCGGCATCATAAGAGCCATTGGAATCGGCGTAGATGGTCATATCTTCACCGAATGTTTTTCGGACCAGGGGGATCAACTTTTCGGTCCTTCCGGGCGGAAAATCTTTGTTCTTACTCATCCGGCCGCCTATTTTGAATTTTACGGCTTTAGCCTGGGTCTGTTCTACATTTTCGATAATTTGCACGATGGATTCCTCCGCTGACCGGCCGCGGTAGTTATTGGCTCTGTAAACTGCAATTTTCGGATGGTGAACTTCGCCAATAAGTGCGCCAATGGGCTTCTGAGCGATACGTCCCAACAAATCCAAAATGGCAAACTCAATAGTAGCTAAAGGTACCCAAAGGGCCAGGTTTTGTAGCTTGTAATTGCTTTTATAGACATAAACTTCTTCCAGGAGTTGTTCCAGGTTTCTGGCATCTTTACCAGGAAAGAAAGGCTGCAAACGATTAACAAAAATGGGGTATAAGGACTGCATTTGCGCATTATTAGCAACCGCCAATCCTTCTGCTCCGTTCTTCGACCGTACTTTACAAATGAAATTGTTCTGATATCTTACCAGCTCCAGGGTTTCTATGATGACCGGATCGGGAAAGAAATCAGTCTTTAAAACCGGTTGTTGCAGTACTTTGTCGAGTTCTTCGTACTTGTTTTTGGAATGGGGTTTTGAATGCTTTTCAACAAGCACCTTAGGGAAATTACCCGCAAGCAGCATCGAAGCGGTGGCAGTTCCGTACATTGTAGATCGTAAAAAACTTCTTCTATTGGGACTCATGGCTAAACTTTTATACAATGATGGATAAAAGATCAAAAATACTAACTTTCGTAGGAATAGGATTGCTTATCATAATGGCTGGTTTTCACCTTAGCGGAATATCATACGTCACCTCCGAAATGAATGAATCGGATGCAAAAGAATTCCTGAAATCAATTTTTGGCGTCCTCTTCGTGCACCCGTCACTTCAGTTGATCCTGCTGGCAGTACTTGGCCTGCTTTCTTTGAGTATGGGAAAACAAGCTGGAAAAATTCAGGTTTTTATAAGTGCAAGCATTTTGATCGATGCCGTACTGGCTTTTTATTTGGGGGCAGTTCCACCCGGGCTAATGCTATTGATAGCGGCGGCGGCTTTTGGGTTGGCTGGAATTCTCGTTTTGCAGGTAGACAATGCTACTACCAATCATAGACAAAAAAAGTAAAGTCAAATAAACTCAGATCCAGCTATTAAAGGTTGATCAATTGACTCCTTACCAGGTTTTAATGCTCGCAAATCAGAAGAATAGATTCCACCATACCTTCGCCCAAAACAACAAATCCATCACCATTGAATATCACCGACCTAATCCATGCCATCAACAATCAAGCTCAAACCTTCCACCCAATAGAATGGGGCGCCATTATCGCCGGTCTCCTTTTTGTCGTATTGATCGCCAGGGAAAACATCTGGGGCTGGGTATGGGGAATCATTAGTTGTAGTATGTGGGCTTATGCGACCTTTGTTTTTTACGATCTGTATTTTGATGCCTTCCTGCAATTGTTTTACGTGGCTATGGGTTTTTGGGGGATCTACAGTTGGCGTTTCGGAAAAAAGGGCGTGCAGTCATTGACCATACAAAAGATCAGGATCAGGGATCATTTGGGGTTGATTTTCGTAGGTATTGTTATAGCTTTGTTGTTCGGGTATTTTTTTGATCAGTATACGGCAGCAGCGGCAACGTATTTAGATGCATTGACCACTGTTTTTGCGATTTTGGCAACGGTTATGCAAACCAGAAAAGTATTGGAAAACTGGTTATACTGGCTGGTTATCGATAGTGCTTACGCTTATTTGTACATTTCACGGGGAGCTTTGCTTTTTGCCTTATTGATGGCCATTTATCTCGTTATTGCAACCAGAGCCTATTTTAGTTGGAAAAAGTCATTAAAATTACCCAAATAGTGCGAACAGAAAGCCGGCTTAATAGTTATTTAGATGGAGTCTAAATAACTTTTGGTCTAGGTGTAGGACATGATTTATTTAAAAGGTTTATATATTTGCCGTGATTTTCGGATACCTAAGGGAAGGTATTTGAAAACCGCTTGAAAATCATATAAAAAGACACGAAATACTAAGTGATCCGATAATGAATAAGTCAATTAAAATATTTTACGCGCTGTTTGGTTTTCTGCTTTCTTTTGGTTCGGTAACTGCCCAGACGGACAGTGGTCTGTCGAGTAGTTATATGATCTATCTTTTAGCAGCACTCGCCGTATTAATTTTGTTTTTCCTGGTTTTTCAGGTAAGTGACAATTTGTTGGCTATTGAGGCAAAGCAAATTGGTGCGGAAAAAACCGGGGCTAATTTCTCCATTTTTCCAAGAATTGATGAGATCTTTTCTTCCAAATTGCCGGAATATGCGGCAGATGGACATGTCCATGTATTGAAGAAAGGTTTTGATATTTTATTGGAAGGGGAGTCGGAATTGAAGATTGACGAATCGGTAAAGGCTAATACTTACGCTATTCAGCCACCCAACTTCATGGGGATCTCTCCGATACCCAAACTTCTGGTGGATGTCGGCGATGAAGTAAAAGCCGGAGATCCTATCTTTTTCGATAAGAAGCACCCTACGGTAAAACACGTTGCACCGGTAAGCGGCGAGGTCATTGCGATCAACCGGGGAGCCAAACGTTCAATTGCCGAAGTAGTGATCCTGGCGGATAAAGAAATTAAATACAAAGAATTCACAGCATTTCATCTGGAACGGGCTTCTCAGGAGGAATTGGTGAATTATTTACTGGAATCTGGGGCATGGCCGCTATTCAAGCAAAGGCCGTTTAATGTCATCCCTGCGGCAGAGGATTTGCCCAGAGATATCTTTATTTCAACTTTCGACACTGCTCCGTTAGCGCCGAACCAAAATTTTATCGTGTCCGGCAGAGAAGAAGCTTTCCAGAAAGGTATTGACGTATTGGACAGATTAACGGAGGGTAAGGTCTACTTAGGGTTGGATGCGGGCAACGAAATTCCACCCTCAAAAGCCTTTACCGAGGTCGCCAATGCGGAAGTGCGCTGGTTCAAAGGCAAGCATCCGGCTGGTAATGTAGGGGTACAGATCCATCACATAAAACCCATCAACGCCGGTGAGAAGGTTTGGACTTTAGGTATTCAGGAAGTCATAACCCTGGGTACTTTATTCCTGGAGCAAAAATACGATGCAACCAGGGTGATAAATATCGCTGGCTCTGAAGTAAAATCGCCTTGCTATGTAAAAACCTACATCGGCGCTAATATAGGGGAGTTATTGAAGAATGGTTTGAAAGGGGAGAAAGTCCGGATGATCTCCGGCGATGTACTTTCGGGGCAAGCCAGACAAGCGGAGCAGTTTCTAAATTTCCATGATGACCAGCTAACGGTTATTGAGGAAGGAGATTATTACGAAATGTTTGGATGGCTGGTTCCAACGGTTCCGAAACCGAGTATGTCCAGGACGTATCCAAACTTCCTTTTTCCAGGTATCAAATATAAAGGTGATACCAATACGCACGGTGAAAGAAGGGCTTTTGTGGTCACCGGGCAATACGAGCAAGTGCTTCCGATGGATGTTCACGTGCAACATTTGATGAAATCCATATTGATCAATGATATTGAAAAAATGGAAGGTCTCGGAATATACGAATTGGTTGAAGAAGATGTTGCTCTTTGTGAGTTTGTTTGTACTTCCAAACAACCTTTGCAAAATATTCTGAGAGAAGGTATTGATATTATGCAGGAGCAAGTTTAATACCTATTTTAATTTTTTTGACAAATAGAAAATAATCATAGAGCGAGATGAGTAATCCTTTATTGAATTTTTTGAAAAAAATAGAGCCAAATAAAGAGAAACAACCTCTTCTACACACGGCTTACGATGCTTTCTTTACGTTTGCCTTTACGCCGAATACTACTACGAAAGGAGGGGTACACATTAGAGACGGGATGGATCTGAAACGCACGATGGTTCACGTTGTGCTTGCATTGCAGTTATGTTATTTGTTTGGAACTTATAACATCGGTCATCAGCATTTTTTGGCTCTTGGAGAATACGAAGGCTTTTTAGAAGGTTTTCACTTAAAGTTATTTTATGGTTTAGTCCAGTTGCTGCCGATCTTTGTAGTGACTCACGTTGTGGGTTTAGGTATTGAGTTTTGGTATGCATCCAAGAAAGGGCATGCGGTAGAAGAGGGATTCCTGGTGTCGGGAGCTTTGATCCCGTTGATCATGCCACCGGATATTCCGTTGTGGATTTTAGCGGTTTCCGTAGCTTTTGCCGTTATTATTGGTAAAGAGGCTTTTGGCGGTACGGGTATGAATATCCTTAATATTGCTTTGTTAGCAAGGGTTTTTGTCTTTTTTGCATATCCGACCACTATTTCCGGCGACGAAGTATGGGTGGCCGGATTTTCTTCGACTGCGGCCGGTTCGGCAGTAGAATACGGTTGGTTTCACACCAGCGTGCTTAATCCGCTGTTCGAATCCTTTGGGTGGTCAACCTACAATATAAAGGCGGCGGTAGCGGACGGGTTCACCGGAGCAACGCCCTTATCGCTGGCAGCCCAGGACGGATGGAGCCGGGTGACGGAGGTCTATTCGGCGAATCAGATGTGGTGGGGTACGATCCCCGGATCTATTGGGGAAAGTAGTAAACCTTTGGTACTGCTTGGCGCGTTATTCTTAGTAGTGACCGGGATCGCGAGCTGGAGGATTATGCTTTCGGCCATTTTTGGTGCCGCTACTATGGCCCTGTTGTTAAATGCCTGGGGAGCTACACCTTTTATGGAAGTACCGTGGTACTACCAGTTTTACATGGGAAGTTTCTTCTTTGCGATGGCTTTCATGGCAACGGATCCGGTGACGGCTTCTTCAACACAGACCGGAAAGTGGATCTACGGGTTTTTGATCGGCTTTATCGGTATGATCATTCGTGTTCTGAACCCGGCTTATCCGGAAGGTTGGATGCTCGCTATTTTGTTTATGAACGTATTTGCTCCGCTTATCGACCATTACGTTTTAGAGGGTAATATTAAGCGTAGATTGAAAAGAGCAAAGGTAAGTGCTTGACAAAAACGGTAAATTTTAATATTCTATTTACCTAACAAAATAATTAGCTATGTCAGATAATAATAAAGTTCTAATATTTGTGTCGCTGCTCACCGCTGTAGTCGCGATCGCCTTAACGGGCTTACGTGAGGTAACTAAGCCTACCTCTGATCTTAACGAAGCGATCTTTAACAAAAGAGCTATTCTTTCCGCAGTTGAAGATTACTTGCCGGACGGGCAAACCGTTAAAGGCTTGTCAGATCAAGAGGTATTAAATATTTTCGAATCCAAAGTTCAGCAGATAACCTTAAACATGGAGGGAGAGCAGGTGGACGATGTCATGGCAGAAAATGTCGATATGGCCAAAGAACGTAAGAAACCGGAACCACAAAGACTCTTGCCACTTTACATCTACAGTCACGGAGGTAAGCAGTTTTACATTGTTTCCGTAAGAGGTAATGGTTTGTGGGATGAAATATGGGGGAATATTGCCTTGGAAAGCGATTTGAACACCATAGCCGGTGCAGCTTTTGACCACAAAGCTGAAACCCCTGGCCTGGGAGCAGAGATCAAGGATAACCCGTCCTTTCCCGCTATGTTTGAAGGTAAAAAAATATATGACGGTGAAGAATATGTATCCGTTGATTTGGTGAAGGGTGGAGTAAAAAAGCCCAAACATCAAGTAGATGTGATCTCAGGAGCAACGGTTACTTCAGATGGCGTAGCTGAGATGTTGTACCGGGGCATCAAGTATTACGAGCCGTACTTCGAGAAACTAAAGTCAGAAGGCAAAGCCGTGCAAGGCATGCTGATCCAATAGGTTAAGTAACCTGGATTTTAACTATAAATCAGATTGGTAAAAGAAAAAAGTAAAAAACATTATGGCTGATGTAAAAGCACCACCAAAGCAAGAAACTGCGGTAAAAGAGAAAGAGCCCGTCATCTCATTCGGGAAAAAGGATCGAAAACTGTTGACCGATCCTTTGAATGATAATAATCCGATCACGGTCCAAGTACTGGGGATATGTTCCGCGCTGGCTGTAACTTCGCTGGTTTATCCTTCGGTAGTAATGGCAATTGCGGTTGTTTTCGTTTGCGGGGCCTCCAGTCTCGTTACCTCACTTTTGCGCAACAGCATTCCCTACCAGGTTCGTATGATCGTACAATTGGTAATTATTGCGGCATTGGTAACGGTAGTAGAATTGACATTGAAAGCGGCCAATTACCCGATTTACAAACAGTTGTCGGTGTACATTGGATTGATTATCACCAACTGTATTGTCATGGGACGTTTAGAAGCCTTCGCTATGTCCAACAAGCCCTGGCAATCGTTTCTTGACGGGATTGGCAATGGTCTTGGGTACGGAGCCATTTTGATCATTGTGGGAATTATCCGTGAGATCTTTGGTAAAGGCAGTTTGTTTGCCGGTAGCCCCGTTGAGTTGAAGTTGATCGGGCCATCCGCTGATCATTTTATTAATACTACTGATAGCTGGATGTTTGGCTGGTACGCCAACAATAACTTAATGGTTTTGCCGGCTGCTGCCATGTTTGTTATTGGTATTTTAATCTGGGTGCAAAGAAGTTACAACCGGAAACTAGTTGATATTTCCTAATCATATTTTGAAAACCTACAATTCTAATTCGATATAATGGAATTCATAAACACATTTATTAAGGCTGCTTTTATCGAAAATCTGGTGCTGGCCTATTTCCTGGGCATGTGCTCTTATCTGGCGGTTTCTAAAACGGTAAAAACTGCTTTTGGTCTGGGCCTGGCCGTAATTTTTGTTTTGGGCATCACCATGCCGATCAACTGGGCGATCCAAACCTATTTACTAAGTGAATCGGGCTTATTAGGGATTGACCTGACTTTTTTGCGGTTAATTCTATTTATTGCGGTAATTGCTTCCATGGTACAATTAGTGGAAATGGTGGTGGAGAAGTTTTCTCCTTCTTTATATAATGCTTTGGGGATCTTTCTGCCTCTGATAACCGTAAATTGTGCAATATTAGGCGGCTCTTTGTTCATGGTCTCTCGTGAGCTTAATTTCTCCAATTCCCTGGCATTCGGCCTGGGTGGAGGGTTCGGCTGGTTCTTGGCGATTATTGCTATTGCGGCGATCCGTGAAAAGATCCGTTACTCTAATGTGCCTGCACCACTACGAGGTTTGGGAATGGCCTTCATTCTGACGGGATTGATGGGGATCGCCTTTATGAGTCTAATGGGTATTGATCCGGCAGCTTTTGGTGGTGGTCAATAATTACAAAAGTATTGCAAATTTTATTGAGCTTATTACTGTTTTAGGGGCTTCTATGTAATAGAACAGAAAATTTAAATTTAGATGATACTATTATTTAGTTTCACTACGCTGATATCAGCGGTTATCATATTCAGTATAGTTATCCTTGCGCTTTCCTTCATGCTGATCCAGGCACGGAGGCAGTTGGTGCCGCAGGGTGATGTCAAGATCGTTGTGAACGGCGATGAAGAAAACCCTTTGGTCGTAAAACCAGGCTCTTCACTCTTGAGTGTTTTATCTTCCAAAAGTGTTTTCTTACCCTCTGCCTGTGGTGGCGGTGGTACCTGTGCAATGTGTGAATGTCATGTTGATGAAGGTGGTGGTGATGTTTTACCTACCGAAATGAACCACCTGACGCGCCGGGAGGTAAAGGAGCACAAAAGACTAGCCTGCCAGGTGAAGGTACGCTCGGATATGCGGATTCGTGTTCCGGAGGAGATATTCGGTATCAAGAAGTGGGAATGTACCGTAGTTTCAAACTATAATGTTGCCACTTTTATTAAAGAATTCGTAGTGAAGTTGCCGGAAGGAGAGATCCTGGAATTCGAATCCGGTGGATACATTCAGATTGATGTACCTCAGATCGAAGTAGACTTTAAAGACTTTGACATTACCGCTCACCCCAGAATGACGGATAAAGCTCCTGATATTTACCAAAAAGACTGGGATAAATTCAACATGTGGTCATTGAAAATGAAGAACGATGAAGAACAGTTCAGAGCTTATTCTATGGCTAATCACCCGGCAGAAGGGAATATCATCATGCTGAACATCCGGATTGCAACCCCGCCGTTCGATCGTAAGGCAAATGATTGGATGCCCGTTAACCCCGGGGTCTGTTCTTCTTACGTATTCAGTTTGCAGAAAGGAGATAAAGTCTCTATCTCTGGGCCTTACGGTGAATTCTTTATCAAACCGACGAAGAAAGAAATGGTATACATCGGAGGTGGGGCAGGAATGGCGCCATTGCGCTCTCATATTTTCCACTTGTTCCACACCTTAAAGACCAGAGATCGAAAGGTTTCATACTGGTACGGTGGTCGGTCCCGGGCTGAATTATTCTACACGGAAGATTTTCGGGAGATCGAACAGGAGTTTGATAACTTCAATTATTACATCGCCCTTTCTGACCAGAAAATGGCGAGTGAAGTGGATAATTGGAAAGTAAAAAAAGACCTGGAGGATAAGGAAGGTGAAGGTTTTATAGGCTTTATTCACCAGGCGCTCTACGATAATTACCTGAAGGATCATCCTGAACCGGAAGAAATTGAATATTACCTTTGCGGTCCTCCATTGATGAATGCCGCGGTGATGAAGATGTTGGATGAGTTAGGTGTGCCGGAAGAGAATATTGCTTTTGACGACTTTGGAGGATAAATTGAAGATTTATTGAATATCATACAAAGGCCCTTGTTGAGGAAATTCAACGAGGGCTTTTTTTATTTGGTTCAACAAACCAAAGTCGTTGCTTAGAGCAGCGACCTTGTTTTGTTGGAAATTTAAATATATTTACTGTACTGAAAATTTTCAATTTGATTAAACCAATTTTAAATATGAGATCCTACTTTTTGGCTTTTAGCTTGTTGTTTTCGTTCAGTGCTGTGGCACAAATACCCCATATTTTGCCTATGAAGAAAAGAGGGATGGTGAAAGATCAGTGGTTGAAGGAAAGGGCGGCTACCGTACTTCCTGAACTCATGCGCCGGGAAGGTATTGACATGTGGTTATTGATTTCCCGGGAGTATAATGAAGATCCGGTACTAAAAACCATGCTGCCTTCTTTTTGGCTGTCGGCTCGCAGAACGACGATGCTCGTTATTTACGACGATGGTACTGAACTGGAAACCCTGGCCTGTGCGCGTTATGACGTAGGAGAGGTATTTAAAAAAGCCTGGGATAAAGAAGAGGAGCCCGATCAGTGGAAACGTTTGGCGCAAATAATCGAAGAAAGAGATCCTCAAAAAATTGCGGTTAACCGGTCTGAACATTTCGGGCTGGCAGACGGACTTTCCGCTTTTCATTACGGCAAGTTGATGGAATACCTACCGGAAAAGTACCAGGAAAGAGTGATCAGCGGAGAAAAGTTAGCCATCGGCTGGCTGGAAACCCGTACCCCAAATGAAATGATCGTTTACCAGCAAGTTTGTCGCATAGCACACGCTATTATTCAGGAAGGCTTTTCTGATAAAGTCATTCAGCCCGGGGTTACGAGCACCGAAGATGTGGTGTGGTTTTACCGTGAGCGGATCCGCGAATTAGGGCTAACGGCCTGGTTTCATCCGACGGTGGATATTCAACGAAAAGATCCGGAATCTTTTGATCATTTGCGTTCGTTCTCTAAGCGGCCGGATACCCAGGTCATTATGCCGGGGGATCTAATTCACGTTGATTTCGGGATCACCTACCTGGGATTGAATACGGATACCCAGGAAAATGCCTACATTCTGAAGTCCGGTGAAGAGGATGCTCCTGAATACCTGAAAGCTGCACACCAAAAAGGTCTTCGCTTAATGGACATTCTGACCGATGAGTTCGAAACCGGCAGAACCGGTAACGAAATTCTCGCAGCCGCACGTGCCAAGGCAATTGCCGAAGGTATCAAACCTTCCATCTACACCCATCCCATCGGATATCACGGGCACGGTGCGGGTCCCACTATTGGGTTGTGGGATCAGCAGGAAGGCGTACCGGTGAGGGGAGATTATCCAATGTACCCCAATACGGCCTACTCCATTGAGTTGAATGCTGGGGTATACCTTGAAGAATGGGGCAAAGAGATACGTATGATGATGGAAGAGGACGCCTTTTTTGATGGCAAGGAAGTTCGCTATATCGATGGTAGGCAGAACGAACTCTTTCTCATTCCCCGGCCGATCCATAAAACAGCACAAAAAGTTTCAGCACCTAACTGACAATAACAGTTTCTGGTAATACTTTTACGGTTTTTTAGCGTTATAATAAAAATTAACATATGCCTTTAATAAAATGAATGGTTATGCGTAACGTAATGATAATTTTTTGGACAGTCGGAATGCTGCTGGTATTAAGTGCGTGTACCTATACACAAAAGATCCGGGATGGAAGAACAGCTTATGAATTAATGTACTATTCAGATGCTATAACTCTATTGAAAAAGGAATACGGGAAAAGTAAAAGCCGGATCGAAAAAGGGAAAATTGCGTTCTTGCTCGGAGAATCCTATAAAGCGATGAATAAAAGCGATCAATCGCTGGAGTGGTATCAAATTGCGTATGATAATCAGTACGGTGTCGATGCACTTAAGGAATATGCTTACGGACTCAAAAGGGCAGAACGCTACAAGGAAGCTTTGGATGCATTCAAGAACCTGGGATTGGAAATTGGCAGTCCTTATGAATACCGTCGTGAAATACTGTCTTGCCGGGTAGCTGCCGGCTGGCAACAAGATGAGCGGCAAGAATACGAAGTAGAGTTACTGGAATTCAACACGGCTTATGCTGATTATTCGCCTACTTTTTTCAAGGAGAATCAGTTGGTATTTACCTCTGATCGCAAAGCGAGTACCGGAGATGATCTTTACGGATGGACGGGTAACGAGTTTTCTGATCTTTTTGTGGTAGACCTAAACTCCAACGATGTTTCCACCCTGGAAGGGATCTTCAACACCGAAGATAATGACGGTACCGTTGTATTCAATACGGATTATACGGAAGCTTATTTCGTTCGGTGTACCAGCCCGAAAAAAGCGGAATATGCTTATTGTGGAATCTATATGAGTGAAAATTTGGGAGATAGCTGGTCCGTTCCCGAGCCCTTATCTTTTATTGAAGAAGGGATTAATTACGGACATCCTTGTTTGTCAGCCGATGGGAAGCAATTGTACTTCTCCAGCAATCATCCTGATGGATGGGGTGGTTTTGATATCTATGTTTCCGAACGCACTTTAGAAGGGTGGGAGGCCCCTAAACTATTAAGCAGAACCATCAATACCATTGGTAACGAACAATTTCCAACCATCGATGGGGATACGCTTTATTTTTCATCCGATTTTCATACGGGGATGGGAGGACTGGATATTTTCAAAACTTATCCTTTGCGAAATGGCTCCTGGGCTCCGGTATTCAACCTTAAAGCCCCTATAAATTCCGGCGGTGATGATTTTGGTTTTATTGTTGACAATAATACTGTTCTTAAAGCAGGGGTTTTGCAGACTGGCTACTTCTCTTCTACCAGGAACGAGGGTATGGGAAATGATGATATTTACCGTTTTGAAAAAATCGTATTACCACCTCTGCCTCCGAAGCCCGTCGTAAAGGTAGAGCCCAAGATGATCTTAAACGGTTATGTGTTGGAAAAAATTTACGAAGAACCCGGTAACCCGAATAGTAAAATCTTAGGTAGAAAGCCACTACCAGAATCCGATGTAGAAATCGTATTTGGTAACCAAAAAGAAACGGTAACAGTTGGTGATGACGGATTATTTTCGCTCGAATTGGATAAAAACCAAGACTACAGCTTCCTGGCTTCCAAGGAAAATTACCTGAACAAAGATGCTGCTTTTACGACCAAAGGTATCGGCGAAGATCCTAATAACCCTATTCAAACCTTTGAAATTGAAATCGTCCTGGACAAAATTTTCCTGGATAAGGAAATCGTCCTGGAAAATATCTATTACGATCTGGATAAAGCAGATATACGTGAAGATGCCGAACCGACTTTGAACGAATTGGCCAAGAACCTGAGCCTAAACCCAAACATCAAAATTGAATTGAGTTCGCATACCGACTGTAGGGCTTCCGATCGCTACAACCTGAATTTGTCTCAGCGAAGAGCCCAGTCTGCTGTCGACTACCTCATTGCTGAAGGCATTGATCCATCCCGTCTTATTGCTAAGGGATACGGTGAAAGCCAGCCTGCGGTAGATTGTATCTGTTCAAGGTGTACGGAAGAGCAGCACCAGGCTAACCGGCGGACGGCATTTAAGATCATTGAATAGGGGAGAGTATTTTGACGCTAGACGCTAGACGCTAGACGCTAGACGCTAGACGCTAGATGTATTGACCTCAAAACTAGGGACAATTTTTATCACCACTAAGCACGCAAAGAGAACGCGAAGTCTTTTTTTCTTGGCGTTTCTTCGTGGCCTTTGCGGTGAGTAAAAACCTTTGACCCCAAGTTTACACAGCAGTACAGCTAGACGCTAGATGGATTGTCTTTGTCTCTTGGGGGCAAAAAATCCCAGCCATATTCGGCCCGCAGGGGAGGGACGTTATACCGGTAACCCTCAGGTGTTAGCCTGGCAAAAGAAGACAACGCTATCCTTAACCCCAGCGGGGCGGCGCGCATACTATCAGCTATTTCTCCGCATCACCCTCTTTTCTTCCCAAAATATCCTCGATCGAGACCTTCTGATCGTGTTCCGAATGTTTGAAATGCTTATTCGGGTCTCTCATTTTGAAAAGGGCGGTAAATTGTTTGAAGACGAATAAGGGAACGCCCCACAGGGCACGCCAAATTTCACCGGGCACATTGGAAAGATAAAGGGTCAATAATACATTAGCAGAAAAGATCAACAAGCCCAGGAACAACAAGAACGACCACAGCGGAGCGATCCAAAATCCCAGCATGATTAAAATAAGGGCAACGAGTACTTGTAGAAAAAGGGGAGGGGCAATGGTGATCACTCCAAACCAAAATTGATTGAAACTAAAGCGGGCGACACCTTTGCGTATGATGCGCAAGGCATTGGGAATGTTTTGGAAATAGGAATAGAGCCAGCGACTGCGCTGCGTTTCTGCTGCTTGTCCGGTCGTGACTTTCTCATCGTATATCACGGCGTGCCAGGCAAATACAATTCGTTCGTTCCTATCCAATATATGGTTTTGCAGGATTTTATCTTCCTGCAGCATCTTTTTCCAGCGCTCCTTGCCTTTTTGTATTTCGGCTCCGTATAGGTAGTCCTTATACAATTCCCTTTCAATAGCCATTCCCGAACCGGAAATTACCGAAGACGATCCCAGCAAGGGAGGTAAATATCTCTCGATATAATTTTTATAGAACTCCCCCGTAGCATCGGCGCAAGCGTAGAGGCTGTTCAGGTTTTTGGCCGTTCTCTGGCCTTGTATAGCTTTGTGGCCTTGATTGGCGTATTTATTTATTTCGGCCAAAAAATTAGGGTGTGCCAGGTTATCGGCATCAAAAATTACGATATAATCATGATCTCGCCGAAATTGTTCTACC
The DNA here is from genome assembly GCA_964533785.1 of uncultured Saprospiraceae bacterium. Lineage (GTDB taxonomy): Bacteria > Bacteroidota > Bacteroidia > Chitinophagales > Saprospiraceae > JANQRV01. The sequence goes on from CAZHNG010000018.1 coordinate 15,612, forward strand.
GCATGGATGATAGATTTGGCTTTGAGGTTGAGCGGCGGGTCAGGTCTTAAAACGACCAGGCGATCGTTTACAATATCCCAGGTAGCTGTGTCACAGGCATCTGCCACTAAATAAACTGCGAAGCGGTTGTAATTTTGATCTAATAAGGAATGAACCAGTGGTATCGTTATCTCAACGTTTTTATAGGCGGTGATAATGCAAGCAAAATCAACCTCTTTCGAAGGCTTTGGAGTTTGAGATACTTTCGTGAACCGGGAAAGAACGACTTCCAGGAATGGAAAAATTAAAAACCAGAAAGAAACGATTGCAAATATGGTATATAGGAAATACATTTTATTTAATCATAGTTAAAGACTAGACTTTTGACGCTAGACTCTAGAAGTTAGACTAAAAATTCTAACTAATTGACAATCAACGGAAATTTTATTTATTCTGAAAAATTGATATCCATTGAATATCAGCGGTTTGTTGTCTAAAATCTAGCGTCTAGTGTCTAGCGTCAAAAGTCCAATTAAAGAACAAGTTTCAATTTTTAAAATGCCAGTATATTGCCCGTAAAAAAGCTTTACAATGATCCCATTGGCCTTTGATCAGATACTTCGCCAGGTTTTTGGGGGTAGAAATAAATACAAAGAATACCGTAAAGGCCATTAAATATAAACCCGAATAATGGCGTCGCATAAAAAGGATCCGGTTTCTATTTAAATAATACGTTTTCAGGGGGCTATCTTTTCCGGTAGCTATCGATTCTTCGTGGTATACCTTAGCCCTGGGTTCTAAATAAATTTTATAACCGGCATTTTTTATTCTTTCACACCAATCCAGTTCTTCGTAGTACAAAAAGAAAGCTTCTTCCAATCTCCCAACTTCTTCGATTATCCGGCGGGGAATCATCATTGCTGCTCCGTGAATGTAAGCGGTAGGAGCCGGCTCCCTGAATTGGCCAAAATCTTTTTGCATCCTTCCAATGGTCTTATTGCGTGCGGTAATTGGATTTATCCGGGTAGCGCCAGCAAATTGAATAATATCAAGGTTGCTACGTGTTAAAGAAGGATCGAAACAAATGAGCGGACTGACGATACCAAGACGGGGAATGGTGGTAAATAATTCTAATAACCGTGGAATAGTGTCCCCTGTTACGGTTGCATCATTATTGATAAAAAAAAGATATTTTCCCTGGCTTAAGTTGATGCCCAGGTTATTCCCCCCGGCAAAGCCCAGGTTTTTATCACTACGCAAAAAAATAATTTCCGGATAGCGACTTTTCAACAAGTGCTCCGGATTCTCTTCGGAACCATTGTCAATAACGATAATTTCAAAATCTTGATAGGGAATAGAGCAAAGGGAATCTAATAATTTCAGCGTAGTTTGTGCCTGGTTGAAATTAACCGTAATTACAGAAACCGTGGGGGATTTGCCATGATGCACCGGCATAACTTAATCGGTTTGTGAATATGTTATACAGCAAAATTTTGTCGTTCCTTAAACATCTTCGTGTTGTACCATTGCCGGTAAGGTTTGGAATAAGATCTTAAAGTCGTACCAAAGGGAGCGGTTTTTCGCATAATGAACATCCAGTTGCACCCGTTCTTCTGTGGACATTTGATTTTTTCCACGTTTGGTAACCTGCCACAGGCCGGTCAGGCCGGCAGGTGCAAGAAACCGGTAAACCCATTCATTTTTGGTTAACTGGCGGGCTTCGTACAGTGGCAATGGCCGGTTACCGACGACAGACATATCGCCTTTTAGCACGTTAAACAATTGGGGCAACTCATCAAGACTGGTTTTTCGGATAAGTCTTCCAACTTTGGTAATACGCGGGTCATTCTTGATCTTGATGAAACAATTTTCCTCCTCGTCTTTGTATTGATTAAGATGTTTGAGATCCTTGAGCCGTTGATCCGCATCTTGGTACATGGACCTGAATTTATAAAAATCGAATACGTGGTAATTCCTTCCTGCCCTTTTGGAACAATAAATAATGGGACCTTTCGATTCCAACTTAATGGCTGCAGCAATAAGTAATAACAGAGGAGAGATCAACACCAGCAGTATTAAAGAAAATAAAATATCAAAGATTCTTTTGAGGGTATTAATTTGGAAAAACTTCAGTGAGATGGAGGATTCCTTTTTAAAGGGTAAGTTTTTCAATTTATAATGAAAATTAATCCTTTCCCGTAAAAACTGCCAATCAATAGGAGTGGAGAAACAATCATTGATGCCCAATTTCAGCAAAACGGAAGGATCGACTTTTATTTCTTCGGGTTTCAACAAGAAGAAAGCTACCTCATTGAGGAGGGTTGTTGCTTTGCATTCTCTCAGAAAGCGAAATCCATCCTGAGCTAAAAATTCATAGCTGCAAATGACTGCAGAGGGCGTTTCCGGGTGCTTTAATTGATGCAGCCAATCATAGGCTTCGTCGTATTGGTTAAAATCCTTAATATAAAAGGGAGAATCCGGCTGAGCAATGGCTTCATAGGTTTCATAATAATCCTGGACCCCCAGAAACACCAGGTGGTTAGCTGCCGAATCAATCTCCTTTATTACACCCAAAGTTTTCATAGATTAAGATTTGTTAGTGTAAACTTGCTCTCTTTATCAGAGGATTAAAAATTAAAAGTATTCTTCAGAAGCTGCCTGATAGGCCGGCTTTTGAAGTGTAGGTCGTCGTCGTTATGTTTAAACCAATGCTATTGCACTGGTTATCAAAAAGGCGGTTACAGCGTCAGGTTTTTACTGTAAATAAGCTGTCAACCGTTTCTTTTAGCTCTATTGGGTCAAAAGGCTTTTCGATAGTCTTGGCAATGCGGATTGATGATAATTGGTGGTCTTGCAGCCCTTTGGGCTTAAGCACAACTATTGGTATGTCTCCGAAAAAACTACTGTGATTTAAAGCCAGGATGAAATCTTGGTGAATACGGTCATCCAAAGCAATATCGGCAATGATCAAATTTGGAATATTACCACTTTGCATCCATTCCCAGGCAGCTCTTACCGAAGAGCTGACTACAGTGGTATAAAACCTTCTAAAGTAAGAGGATAAGAAGATCCCTAGACTTCTATCTTGCTCAATGAGCAATATGGTGGAACTACTTAACATATTGGGCTTTATTAATACGCAACCAGCATCTGCAAAACAGCAAATCCGGTTTAATTATTTACTATCTGTAGTGAAAAGAGCATTTTACGTGCCGGAAAACTTACTATTCGGCATTTATGCTTACTCAATTGGATTATAGGCTCTATAAGTAATCCCGAAAAAGTAGGTTTTTAAAATAGACTTGTTCGGTGGGTCATGAACGAGCGAAAGCGAAGCAAATTTTATGCTGAACGAGGCAAAAAAAGTAGGTGATGCCAAAGCATCAGCGTCCCGCAATCCTGCGGGATTTAACGAAGTGCAGTATAAAATTTGCCGCTTGTAGCCGTTTGATGATCCCGCCGAACAAGTCTAATAAAGGGTAGGATTTTACTCGCTTTTAGGAAAAACGTGTTTAGTCTTCTCGTGTTTCAATTTTCATCCTCTGTTCTTTACAAAAGTAATTATTCACACGGAGATTACCAAAGAATTAAGGAGGGCATTTAATGTAAGAAAAGTGGAAATATTTGTTTTTTTTTGGCATAGGTTAATCCTAATTCCTATGGAGGATCTTTTGCTTTATTTACTTTTCTGGAGTAGTTTGCTACTGATATTGTACACTTATATCGGTTACGGAATAGCTCTTTACTTGCTATTGGTGCTGAAGAGGTGGTGGTATACCAAGGAAGATGAAAAGAAAGTGGATAATCCTGTTTTACCGGCCGTCACGCTTATTATTCCCGCTTTCAATGAGGAAGCTTTTATTCAGCAAAAAATTCGCAATACCCTGGCCATTCGTTATCCCCCCGAAAAACTCTCCGTATTTTTTGTCACGGACGGATCTTCTGATAATACTCCCGGTTTGGTAAGGAAATACGAGAAAAAATCGAATTTTTCCATTCAATTATATCATCAACCAGCAAGGCGTGGAAAAATCGCTGCTGTTGAAAGAGTAATGCCTCATGTAGAAACTCCGATTGTTGTTTTTTCTGACGCCAATACTTTGCTTAATCGTGATGCTATTCGCAATTTAGTCAGGTACTATCAGGATCCTGCGGTAGGCGCAGTTGCCGGGGAAAAAAGAATTGATGTGGAAGAGCAAGATGATGCCAGTAGTGCCGGAGAAGGCTTTTACTGGAGATATGAATCTCAATTGAAAAAATGGGATGCAGAACTGGGCAGCGTAGTAGGAGCAGCAGGGGAATTATTTTCTATGCGCACGGCCTTGTTTGAACCTGTTCCTAAGGATACTATCATTGAAGATTTTTTTATTACTATGCGGATAGTACAACGAGGTTACCGGGTAGCTTATGCGCCTGATGCCTACGCTACGGAACGTGCCTCCCTTTCAGTCAAAGAAGAACTCAAGCGTAAAATAAGGATCGCTGCCGGCGGTTTACAGGCCGTTAATAGATTGGCACCATTACTCAATGTATTCCAATACGGATTGGTAAGCTTTCAGTACATTTCCCACCGTGTATTGCGCTGGACATTGGCACCATTGGCCTTGTTAATTTTATTAGTAAGTAATTTATGGTTGGCTTGGGAAGCCGTATGGTTTTATCAGCTCACTTTGCTGGTGCAATTAGTTTTTTATCTGATGGCTACTTTTGGATGGATTTTGGAGAAAAAAAAGATCAAAAAAAAGATCTTTTTCATCCCTTACTATTTCTGTATTATGAACTACGCCGTTTTTCGCGGGTTTTTCAGGCTGGTTGCCGGCAGACAATCTGTACTGTGGGAAAGAGCCGCCAGAAAAGAATAGCGTAAATAAGCAATTACTATTCCGGTGTATCGTTACCAACAGCTGAATCTCTTAACCGTTGAAGGAAAGGAGAGGCGAAAATGAAATCTTGCAAGATTTTATTGTCACTGGTAAGTACTTCTTCTTTATTTCCTCGCCAGGCCAGTTTACCTTTATGTAACAGGACGATGTTATCCCCGATCTCCATAACCGAATTCATATCGTGGGTATTGATGACGGTGGTGATGTTGTTTTCTTGGGTAATGCTGAGGATGAGTTCGTCAATGAGTATCGATGTTTTGGGATCCAATCCAGAATTTGGTTCGTCACAAAACAAGTATTCCGGATCCAGTACGATCGCTCTGGCAATACCCACTCTTTTCTGCATACCGCCGCTAATCTCCGAGGGAAATTTATTATTTACGCCCGATAATTCGACCCTTTCCAGGCAATAATTTACCCGGTCTAGTTTTTCCTTTTTTGTTTTAGGAGTAAACATGTCGAGTGGAAATCTAACGTTTTCTTCCACAGTCATAGAATCAAATAATGCGGAAGCCTGAAACAGCATCCCTACCTTCATACGCAATGCTCTTAATTCCTTTTTGGAGAGGGTTTTGAACCTTACATCATCGTACCAGATCTCTCCCTCCGTAGGCCATAGTAGTCCTACCAGCATTTTCAATAATACCGTCTTCCCGGCACCGCTCTTGCCGATGATCAAGTTGGTTTTTCCCTGGTAAAATTCAGTAGATACCCCCTTGATCACTTCAAGGTCTCCAAATGACTTATGTACATCTTCAACTCGAATCATGCTATAACGTATTAAATAAAACTACATCCTGCGTTGTTTACTCGGTAGAAAATATCAGGTTAACAATACCGCGATGAGATAGTCCGCCAATAATATGAGAATATCACTGTATACCACTGCATTGGTGCTGGCTTGCCCTAGTTCAATACTTCCGCCTTTTACATAATAGCCCTGGTAAGCCGGCACAGAAGTTAAAATAAAGGAAAAAACCACTGCCTTAACGTACATTAAGTTGAGGTTTTTATTTTCAAAAAAAGAACGAACGCCCTGAACATATTCGGCATCAGACATGTAACCCGCCGGTACTACCGCCAAATAACCGCCAATGATACTAACAAAAGCTGCAATGGTCACCAAAAGTGGAATAACGATCACTGCGGCAATGATTTTAGGCGTAATGAGGTAGGCAGCCGTATTAACTCCCATGATTTCCATGGCGTCAATGTGCTCTTTCTGGCGCATCCCTCCAATTTCCGCCGCGATGTTAGACCCCACCTTCCCGGCAAGGACTAAACAGGTGATCGTAGGTGCTAATTCAATAATTGTACTATCCCTCACAATGTAGCCGATGTAATACCTTGGCACCAGCGTACCCGTCAATTGATAGGAAAACTGCACCGCTGTTACTGCCCCGATAAAAACCGCTATCAATCCCACAATAACCAATGATCCGATGCCTATATCATTCATTTGACGCATCGTCTCCTTATAGTACATGGAAAACTTTTCCGGTTTTGAAAAAGCAGTCCCCAGCATCATTACGTAGCTGCCCAGGTGATGTAATAATTTCAAATTCATGATCTCGGTTTAATAGAACTATTCCATCCGGTTTTTGTATTATACCAACTTTGCTAGAACAACGTATGTTCTATGTGAGTTGAATAAAAACCGGATTCCGATTTGAAACGCCGGCAAATTAACGAAATTAGAACGGGTTTCAGGATTCATTTTTCAAATTTTAAACAATTTTCCCGATCATAATAATAGAAGAACAATATGAATGTCATAATTACTGGTGCAAGTCGTGGAATTGGTTACGCTACTGCCCTCCGGCTGTCTGACCAGGGACACCGGATCTTGGCCCTGTCCAGAAACCTGGAAAAACTTCAGGCATTGCAAAAAGCTGAAGGCCAGAACGGTATTGAAATCCTTTCTTTTGACCTGGCAAATTGCTCAGCAGATCAATTGCTGGAAAAAGTAAACAGGATGGGCGGTGTAGATATATTGATCAACAATGCCGGGCACATCATTAAAAAACCTTTTGAACAGCTAACCAAAGCGGATTGGCGGCTGGCCTACGAAGTGAATTTATTTGGGGTTGTGGAACTGATTCAAATTTTACTGCCGTTTTTAAAGGAAAGCCCGAATGCTCATATCTTGAATGTCAGCAGTATGGGAGGCTTTCAGGGCAGCAGCAAATTTCCGGGCCTGGTGGCCTACAGCAGTAGTAAAGGAGCGCTTTCCAACCTAACCGAATGTCTGGCCGAAGAATTTAAGGAATACCAGGTCAAAGTAAATTGTTTAGCGTTGGGGGCCGTACAAACGGAAATGCTGGCGGAGGCTTTTCCCGGTTACCAGGCTCCTTTACAAGCATCGGAAATGGCTGAGTTTATGGCCTACTTTGCAATCCAGGGCCACCGGTTTTTTAATGGTAAAGTACTGCCGGTCTCGGTTAGTACGCCCTAGGTGGAGATAGTACCACGGGGTAGACGAGACGTTAAAATCCTTTTGCTCAATTTAACCATATAACCAACCAACATAACCCCATAACCAATAGGAATGAATTAAAAGGTCAAACGAATTTTGGACAAGACACTCATTGCTCTACTGCTTATATTGAAAGAAATAGCGCTACATTGTAGGAATAATTCAATTATCAGTAATCATGGAATGGATTGGTATAATTTTTCTGGTTTTACAAATAATGTCCTGGTTTGGTGTTTTTGATCAGTTAGGTAAAGCGTTGCCATCTGGGGGGCAAGTAAAAAAGATCGCTGAAAACGCCGTTTCTCCGAAACCTCAATACAAACCCTGCCCGGTTTGTACGGGGGAAGAACAGAATCGCCTGGTTCAAAAACGAAGTTACCTGCGCCGTAAACGGCAGGGGTGTTATAATTGTGGTGGAAGTGGAAAAATTAAAATTTTAGGGTAACTATGATTTATAAAGCTGTTTTGTCCATTCAATTTTGTATAATAATTATGATGGTACAAGCCCAAAGACCACGGGATTTTGGCATTGAGTTCGGAGTAATGAAACCGGGTACTTTGAATGCTATTACTGATGTACAAGGGGTTAAGGTAGGGCATTTAACGCTGGTACAAGGCGATACGGTAAATACCGGTGTAACAGCTATTCTACCGCATGAAGGCAATATATTTCAGCAAAAGATCCCTGCCGCCATGTATCTGGGAAACGGCTTTGGCAAATTAACGGGCTACAGCCAGGTTAAAGAATTAGGAAATATCGAAACACCCATTATTCTGACGAATACGTTGAGTGTTCCCGTTGCGGCTAATGCTTTGATCAGCTACACATTAGCTCAGGACGGTAATGAAAAAGTACGATCGGTTAATCCTATAGTGGGAGAAACGAACGATGGAGGTCTAAACGACATCAGAGGCCGTCATATTAGGGAATCGCATATTCTTGCCGCCATTGCCAGTGCCGGTCAGGGGCTGGTCGTCGAAGGGAATGTAGGGGCTGGTACCGGTACGGTCTGTTTTGGTTTCAAGGGCGGTATTGGAACGGCTTCTCGTATATTGCCCGAAGAATTGGGGAGTTATACGGTGGGGGTATTAGTGCAGACTAATTTCGGAGGTGTTTTACAAATCGCCGGTGTACCGGTGGGGCAAGAACTGGGGCAGTTTTATTTGAAGGAAGAACTGGAAAAATCGGCGGATGGATCCTGTATGATAATCGTGGCTACCGATGCCCCCGTTGATGCGCGCAACCTTGAGCGTATGGCTAAGCGGGCCATGTTGGGATTGGCCAGAACAGGAGGAATAGCTTCCAATGGTTCGGGGGATTATGTCATTGCCTTTTCAACTCATCCGGAATTAAGGATACCCTATCGATCCGATGCCCCTTTATTAGAACAAAAGGTATTGCGTAATAGTCGTATGTCTCCTTTATTTCTGGCAACGATCGAAGCGACGGAGGAAGCTATTGTTAATTCATTGTTTGCGGCTGAAACTGTTTCTACGCCGGAGCGGACCATCCAGGCGTTGCCCGTTGACAAGGTCATCGAACTCCTGAAACAATACAACCGGATAAAAAAATAAACCATGATCGCGATCATTATTTTAGCTGCCGGAGCTTCTTCGAGGATGGGACAACCCAAACAGTTGCTGCAATACGAAGGCAAAAGCCTGGTGGAACATGCCATTGAAACAGCTAAAAATACGGGTGATTGCCCGGTATTCATTGTACTGGGGGCCAACGCAGAAAAAATCAAATCTCACATCCATGCTGCGAAAGTGCAGCCAGTAATCAACAATGATTGGCAAAAAGGGATGAGTAGTTCTATTAAAAGTGGAGTTGCCGCCGCCCTTGAAGTTTACCCCGATTTAGAAGGCATATTAATCATGCTCGTTGACCAACCGCTCATTACCAGTAAGCATTTAAAAGATCTGATCCTTGCTTATCGCTCAGGGGATGGTCTGTTGGTGGCTTCTTCTTACGCAGGCAAATTAGGCGTTCCGGCTCTCTTTTCCCGGCGTATATTTCCGGAGTTGTTAAAGTTGCAAGGGCAGGCTGGAGCACGCCATTTGATTCAACAGCAAAAAGATAATCTTATTTCGGTAGAATTCCCGGAGGGGAAATTAGATTTGGATACTCCGGAAGATTGGCGAAATTGGATTCGTAAACAACAAAAACACCTACCTGATGTTTAGCATAGAAAAGACCCGTCATTTTATTTAAATTTCAAATTTGACTGCATGAAAAAAATAGTATTACTGCTTGTTTGCTTACCAATGCTGGCAATAGCCAATCCTGCCAATGAATTTGACTTTGGAGATCCCGAATTAGCTTCCATCAATGCGATTACCTTTGGACCCGACGGGATTTTATTTATAGGAGATTCCCAAAATGCCAGTATAATAGCCATCGAGACGGAAGACAAGACTTTCCGGGAGGCACCGGAAAAATTCGCCATGGAAAAGGTAGATGAACAAATTGCTGCCTTGCTGGGAACGACAAAAGACGCGATCACTATTCAAGATATGGCTGTGAATCCTATTTCGAAGAAGGTTTATATAGCGGTCCATCTACAAGACGGAACCCCGGCTATTGTAACTACAAAAGGAGAAAAGTTCGCGCTTTTTTCCACCAAAACAGTGGCTTACCAGAAGCTTAGGCTGACCCAGGCCGTTGCAGCGGATGCTAAGGACCGCCGTGGCCGTTCTTTGCGCAAATGGGCCATTTCGGATATGATCTTTTACAATGACCGAATTATGGTAAGCGGTCTGTCTAATGAAGAATTCAGCTCTTCATTCCGTAGTATAAAATATCCCTTTGAATATGATGAGGCTCCCACCTCTCTTGAAATATACCACGCTGCTCATGGTCGCTATGAGACTTACGCCCCGATAAAGACCTTTATGCTTTACAGTTTAAATGCTGAACCGCACATCATTGCCAGTTATACTTGTACACCATTGGTCATTTTCCCATTAGATGAAATGAAATCCGGCGAACACACTAAAGGTAAAACAGTAGCAGAATTGGGTAATCGTAATACACCGCTGGATATGATCAGCTATGTTAAAGATGGAAAGCCCTACCTTTTACTTGCTAATACTACCCGAGCATTAATGAAAATTGATCCGGAGGAAATTTCGGTTTATAAAGATTACTTGACCCAGCCCGTAAGCGAATCTTCCGCAACGGCAGGCGTAAGTTTTTTAGCTTTGCCATACGTTAATGTTCAACAATTAGCTAAATTTTCTGATGATAAAGTCCTGCTATTGCAAAGAATGGCGGATGGGGATCTGCATTTGCACATGCCAGATGTGAGGAGGTTGTAAGGTTATGAATCAGGCGTTGTCGACATTAAGGAAAATCAAATTAGAATTTATCCTATGTATTCACTATTAGGAAATCGCGCTTGTAGTTTATGGGTGGGGACTTTTTGTTGTTTTTGGCAGTTTGTATTGCTGGGGCAGGGGGAGATCAATTATCAGCTACAAGGCAACGAACGTCTGTTAGTGATTGGAAAGACTAGTAACGGCGATCCACTTTCTTATAAAGAAGTTCACATATACGTAGGAGACAGCATCACCGTCAACCGGACATCGATCGTGGGGAATTACTTCCAAAAGCTGGATACACTGGTGTTTGAGCCGTATTTTCCTTTTCGTTACGGATTGGTCTATTCTGTTTTTATAGAAGACGAATTAAGGTTTCAATTTCGAATCCCCTATCCTGAGGAGATCGTCGCCCCTGAATTGAAAGCTATTTTCCCTTCCACCGATACGTTACCTGCTAACTTATTGAAATTTTACTTTCACTTTTCCCAACCCATGAGTGAAGGGTTTGCCTATCGATCTGTCAGGATCGTTACCGAAGAGGGAGATACGCTGGTTGATCCTATTGTTCAATTACAACCGGAATTGTGGGATAACAGCCGCCAACGCCTTACCTTATGGTTGGATCCTGGTCAAATAAAGCGAGGGTTACAATCGAATACGGATAATGGTACTCCGTTGCAACCAGGAAAATTTCACTTCCTTTATGTGGATGCTGCCTGGAAGAGCACCTTCGGGTTAAGTTTGCAAAAAACCGTTTCCAAGACCTTTTTCGTGGAACCGGCCGACAGGTTACAGCCCGATATTGCGGAATGGGATATCGTGCCGCCCAGGTCCAGAACCCGGAGGCCGCTTCTGATCCGTTTTAATGAACCGTTAGATCATGCTTTATTGCAAAATACCATTACCGTTCTGGATGATGAGGATGTGGAAATCGCAGGGCTTATCCAAGTAAGTAATCGCGAAAAGGAATGGCAGTTCATTCCCAAAGAAACTTGGAAAAGAGGCTATTATAAAATCAGGGTTAATACCCGGTTAGAAGATTTGGCGGGTAATAATTTGAATCGTTTGTTCGATACTGATCTCGAGGCGGTCGCAGAACAGGACAGTATGCAGGATGAGGTTTATAAATGGTATGATTTTAGGGTATATTGAGCATTAGGGTTGAGGTTGTCTCACTTACTTGCTTCATGGAAAATCACTGGAAAATGGCAAAAAATGTTTTAGGTACTGATTTACAAGTTTGTTGTACTGATCCGATGACGGGTTATTTTAGGAATGGTAAATGCGAGACAGATCCTACGGATCAGGGGCTTCACGTAGTATGTGCACGCATGACCAAAGCTTTTTTATTATTTACCAAAGGCATGGGGAATGATTTGAGCACCCCTTTACCTCAGTATAATTTTCCTGGCTTAAAACCAGGCGATTGCTGGTGCCTTTGTGCAATAAGATGGAAAGAGGCTGCTGTGGCAGGGGTAGCACCGCCGGTTATTTTAGAAGCAACGCATGAAAAAGCCTTAGAGATCATTCCAATGAAAATGCTAGAAAAATACGCATGGAGATCTAACGAAAAGACGGGAGACTGATTCAGGTATATGCGATCAGCTCCCGTCGATTGTTCCGCAAAAGGTTTTTATAACTTGTGTTTACTTTGGTTTTATTCGATCTCTATGTTATGATTTGTTACGGGAATCAGAGCAATAAGTTGCTGTGCTACGTTCAGATAACCTTCTTTTGCTGTCTCCATAAGGTCATTCCAACGTGTTACTTTTTCCTGGTTACTGGCCAATGTTTCCTGAAGCAGCTTAATGTTATCCTCGGTTTGGTTCATAATGTTATTATTGTCAATATCCTGCTTTACGGCATGCAAGATCTTGGATTTGTCTTCCCAGTCGTTAACCATAACGGAAGCCCCGTTGCTGAGCCGGGAAAATATTCTTCCGTAGCCCCGCAATTCATTGCTCAAGCTATCTAACTTTGTGGCTTGACTCTCCCCCAGATTTTCTCTTATATCAGGGGAAACGTCGACCTGAGGACTATTTGCCAGTTCAATAAATGCTTCTTTTTCCGCCTTAATATCCTCTGCAAAATCGTATATCTTCGTGCCTGTAGCTTCCCATTGGGATTCAATCTCATTGAACATGGCCACGAACTTATTGGCAGGCTGATTTGAACAACCTGTCAAACTCAATCCAATTATAACAATACGTAATAGTTTCACTGTTAGCGTCTTTTAAATTCAAATATAGGCTATGTCTTTTAAATGATTCGTACTTAGATATTATGTTAATGTTAACTTAAATTAGACATCAGCTATTGTTCTTTTTATAATAATCAGAATCACTTATTTGCCTGTTTAAACAATTCGATAAACGAGAATTCTGAAAAGGTTTTTTTCTCTTATTCGATTTTAGAGGCTGTGGTTGGTGTTGAAAATGAGGTGATTATTGCAAGTCTACCAAATAATTTGAACAATACCCAAACATTCAACGATAATTTTCCAATTTGTATTCATTCTTTTGCTATTTCTAGTAATACTCATAAAAAATCAGTGTCTAAAGTGAATTTAGCCATCCTTATGCTGCCCATATCCATGCTGGACCCACGCAGCGGCAGAACATTATCAAACCCGCGGGCAAAGAATCTGAGGTTCATTCGGAAAAGTCCACAAAATTTCAGATATTAGGAGAAGAAAAAAAAGGCAACAGCATAGTTTGGCACTATATGCAAAAGTTCATTAGTTCGGATCAATATGGCCATCACAACATTAAAAGTCGGGAATAAGAACCGGAATAAATTGGTAAAATATTTAGGGGATTTTGTTTCCTTATTTTACCCAAATTTATGTTTAGGCTGCAGCAACGCACTGCCGCAAGGGCAGGAAGTTTTGTGTCTCAGTTGTCAATATCAGTTGCCAAAAACGGACTTTCATTTATTGGGAGACAATACTTTTACCCAACGGTTTTGGGGGCGAGTACCGTTATTTGCAGGTGCAGCGATGTTCTATTTTAATAAAGAAGGTAGCGTACAGCATCTCATCCACCAGTTAAAATACCATAATAAACCGTCAATTGGCGTTCAATTGGGCATTTTATACGGAAAGAAACTGAAAAACTCTCCCTTATTTGATGCTGTGGATTTGATCGTACCCGTTCCGCTGCATCCAAAAAGACGCCACCAGCGAGGATATAATCAAAGCGATGTTTTTGCACAGGGGTTATCCGAAAGTATGTGCGTTCCGTGGAATGCATCTATTCTCAGGCGTCAAACTTACACTACAACCCAGACGCAAAAAAGCAGAATGGATCGCTTTGCCAATGTTGAACATGCTTTTCAATTAAATCAAGCATATCCTGTGGAAGGCAAACATATTTTGTTGGTTGATGATGTCCTTACTACGGGCGCAACGCTCGAAGCCTGCGCCCTTAAACTTCTGGAGGTGCCAAACGTAAGGATCAGTATGGCTACCATTGCTATCGCCAATGATTAAAAAATGATCACGATTCCAGGATTTTTTCCAGTTCAATCCGCCGCGAGCCTTTGATCAGGATGACCGTATCTTCAAAGCGTTGTTTATCCCACCACGGTTTTAATGCTTTCACATCTTCATAGTATGGTAGATTATGGTCTTGGGCTGTCTGTTTAAATTCTTGGCCAACCAGTACGATTTGGTCAATGCCTAGAGATAGAGCCAGTGCGGTAATCTTTTCGTGTTCCTGTTCGCTATCTGGCCCTAATTCCAGCATGCTTCCCAAAATGGCGATTTTAGTAGGATGGGTTCTATTGGCAAGGTGGATAAGTGCCATTCTTACACTCGTCGGGTTGGCATTATAAGCATCCAGTATAATTTCTGTGTGGCCCTTCCGGATTACCTGAGAACGGTTATTTTGGGGGCGATAAGCTTCGATGGCTTGTTTAATTTTATCGGCGGGTACTTCAAAATACTGCCCTACGGCAATGGCGGTGGCAATATTATTGAAATTGTGAACGCCAAAAAGCTGGCTGTCAATTAGAATAGGTCCTGCCTGCGAGTCTGTAAAAGAAGCGCTGACGTAAGGATCGGATTGAATGAGTTTGATTTGGCAATCGGCAATCCCTTGACCATAAGTAATCCTTTTGGGTACTCGTTCTGCCATTTCGGGCAAGTGTTTTTCGTCAATATTGACGAAAGCAGTGCCCCCGTGTGCGGCAAGAAAGTCATAAAGTTCTCCTTTACCTTTTTTTACGCCTTCGATGCCTCCGAACCCCTCCAGGTGAGCTTTGCCAATGTTGGTGATCAGGCCGTAGTCCGGTTCGGCGATTTCAGCTAAAAAAGCGATTTCTTTCTGGTGGTTAGCTCCCATTTCAATGACGGCTATTTGGGTATCCGGTTCTACCGCCAGCAAGGTCAGGGGGACGCCAATATGGTTGTTGAGGTTACCGGCAGTGGAATGACATTTGAAATGGGTTGACAATACACCACTCACCAGTTCTTTGGTTGTGGTTTTACCATTACTACCGGTAATACCAATAAATGGAATTTCAAATTGACGGCGGTGATGATTGGCTAGTTGCTGTAATGTTTCCAGAGCGTTAGGCACCAGGATCATCCGTTCTCCGGATAGGAGTTGGGGATCGTCCACTATTGCGTAAGCGGCACCTTTGTCCAATGCTTCCCCGGCAAAACGATTGCCATCAAAACGCTCGCCTTTCAGTGCAAAAAAAAGATTTCCCGGTTGAACTTTGCGGGTATCCGTTGTTACTCCCTTACTTTCTAAAAAGAGTTTATACAATTGGCTAATCCTCATCCTATTTGGAATAATTGATTCTAAATAAACAACACAATCCGGAAGGATTTGTCTCGCTGAACGGGTATTATTTTTTGATAACTTTTTGGAAAGTCAATGAAATTAGTGCGTGCTGCTGAATTTATGTTCTTTTCCAGGTATTAAGCTAATGCTCGTCAGCATAACCTTGATCCTTGTGGATACTTTTTTGTTGGAAAGATTGTCTGAGCGGTCAATATTATCGAAAAGTATGGTTTTGAAATTTCTGAAAAAACATGTTTTGTAGAAAGTGTTGATTTTCATGGCTTAAAGTATTGTACGAAAAACAACTTTATAAAAAATCGGTAATTTTGTTGAACCTTTCCTTAAACAAAATATTATATTCACAATTGTCGTACTGATTTTTACATTCGTCGATAGTTGTTCTGGATATATCGAATAAAATCGAATATTTGTAATGGAAATTAAAACCCGAAAGAAATAATATTCTGAACGACGCTTCGATTATTTTCAATTAAAAATGAAGGTAATCTATTATGCTAAACGCCCATACGTTTGTGGAGAAAGTAAGTTTTAAAAGTTTGAGTGTCAGAGATGTGGCAATTTTTTCCACGTTGCTGATGGTACTGATAAGTTTCTTGCTGCCTGCATCAGCGTTAAATGCATGGGTACAATATTTCGTTCTGATCTTAGTATTAGCAGGTATTTTACACGGTGCTTCTGATTATTTTATTTTCAGGGAATTGGGTACTGATCACCCTGATTTGAGGTCGAAAATATTCTTTTACCTGACGTATTGTTTAGCGATAGCGGGGTTTGCAACCATATGGTATTTCGTACCCCAGATAGCTCTCGCTCTTTTCTTGATTGTTTCGATCATGCATTTCGGCCAATCCAATTGGCATTCCTATAATTTCAGTAGCCGGGGACAGAAAATGATCACCTATTTATTGTGGGGAAGTTTTGTAACGCTGACGCCTTTGTTAATCCATTTGGAAGAGTCATTATCCATAATAAATGAGATTGCAGTAGTAAACGTCCCTGCTTTATTTGACTATCAGGTAGTTGCATTACAAGTGTTGATGGCATTTAACATAGGATGGTTAGGATATTTGTTCTTCAGCGGAGTGTTGACCTTTAGAGATACAGGGATTGAGCTTGGTAGTATTTTATTATTAGCTATGTTGTATTTCTCAACTCCATTATTATTAGGCTTTGCCGTTTATTTTGCTTTTTGGCATTCTTTACGCGCTACGGCTGATCAAATTACCCTCCTGAGGGCTAAAGTCCGTGGTTTTGATATAAAGAAATATTCCCTGAGTTTAATTTTACTTTCGTTGGTTGCCTTCGCGGGCTTAGGTGTGTTTTATTATCTGGCTGAATATGTACTGGATTTTTACTTTGGGTGGGGTATGTTGTTTTTGTTTATTTCAATTATAACGGTGCCGCATTCATTGTTTATCGATAAGGTTTATAGTATAAAATTGTCATAACAAATTATTTTTTAAAAAATCATTAAATATGGAACATTTATTAGATATGGGCATGGTAATGCTTGCCAATCTAAAAAGTGGTGATTACGTAGGTTTCACCTTCTTCATCGGATCAATGGCCATGATGGCAGCATCCGTTTTCTTCTTCGTACAGATTTTCCTGGTTGATGGAAAATGGAGAACTTCTATGTTGGTCTCTGGTTTGATCACCTTCATCGCTGCAGTACACTATTTTTACATGCGCGATTTCTGGGCGGAAAATCAAGCTTCACCGACAGAGTTTCGTTACATTGACTGGATACTCACCGTACCTTTGATGTGCGTTGAATTCTATCTTATCCTAAAGGCGTTTGGTGCTACTACCAGCCTATTGTGGAAAATGATCGGATATTCTTTATTGATGTTGGTCGCTGGTTATCTGGGAGAAACAGTATTCAGAGGATCTTCACCATTATGGGGTTTCATCTCAACAATCGGTTACGCGGGTATCTTGTACGAAGTATGGTTAGGTTCTGCTAAGAAATTGGCAGGAAACTCTGATGACCCTGTTCTGCAAAGTGCATTCAGGTCTTTGGGCTGGTTCGTACTTGCCGGTTGGGCCATTTACCCGATTGGATATATGACTATTCCTGAAAGCGGATGGTTAGCCGGATTACTTGATCCTTCCAGCATGGACATCATTTACAACATTGGTGATGCAGTTAACAAGATTGGATTTGGTTTAGTGATCTTTAATTTAGCAGCGATCAGCACAGCAAAAAACAAAGAAGCAGTAGTAGCTGCTTAATTTTGAAGAAACAAGAATGTTTAGTCTTAAAAGGCTACTTTCCATTCACTCTGGAAAGTAGCCTTTTTTATTTAACGATCTGAATTTTTTGCGTTTCAATAGATTGAGTTGAAATCAACTGAATATAGTATAGGCCCGCAGGCAGATAATCCGTTGCAAGAGTCATTTCCCGTAAAGTACGCTCATTTCCACTTATTTTTTTCTGCCAAACAATTCGGCCGTCGCCATTAACCAATCTAATTGTCTTCTGCTCGCCGTTGTTGGAAAAACGAATATTAAAATATTGCTGTGCCGGGTTGGGATAGACGGACAGATTAGAAGCAACGGTTTGAGTTTTTTCTACGGTAGTCAATAATTCAGAACAAGTGACGATGCCCATATTCGGGGGCGTACTTTGTCCTGCAATACCCAATGCTTTGCCGGTTCCTACCGAAGGACTGCCCGTCATTAAATTAAATTCGCCCGAAATGGCATTTTCGAACAAAGGATCCATACTGATCACTTGCTCACCGTTGGTGGTTAAAACAAGACCGCTTAATTCCGTTATCCCGATATTACTGTACTCAACCATATGATTGATAGAGTATACATTCTCGGCATTGAAGATATCAACGTCACCTAGTATATTGTCAAAGAAGATGGAATTAACGATCATGCTAGAAGCCTGAGCCGAGTCAAAAGTGGATAAGTTCAATCCATAACCAAAAAATGAATCATCGGGAGAAGACCCGGAAGGGTCGAATTGGCCCGCCACCGTGCAATTGACGATATTTAGGTCGGACTGCGAAAGATCAGAACCGGTGATAACAATACCATCTCCTGCATTGTTGGCAACTAGCGTATTGACAATGTAAGTAGTAGCAGAACTCGTATCGATACTTACCATTTCGATACCCGAAGAAAGTACTCCGCCCGGATTATTGGTCAAACTGCAGTTAATAATGCCCCAAAATGCGCTTCCTTCTTCAGAAATGGTCAGGTCGATGGCACTAAATAAGTCGCTGTTTGTCCGTACCTCAAAGCCGTCAAGGATAAAAGCTTGATCAGCATCGCTCAGCGCAAGATTAAATACTTCGAAACCGTTGGTGCCATTAAGGGTAGTCGGATTGGTGCAATAATCCCGCTGTACAAAATTGTCATCCCATCCTCCCTGGATCATTATGCGGGTATCGGTTTTAAAAACATCAATATTGAGATCATAATTCCCCCCGGCCACTCTGATTAAAGTGCCTGCCGATGCATTTGCTATAACCGCGGCCAGATCCATACCGTTTGTTACGTCAACAACAGCAGGAGAGCCGGCATTCCCAGGATCGGACATCAGATAAAATTCAAAAAGATTGATCACTTCGTCTCCATCGGGATCCTGCCAGACATCTAAAGGGTCGTCAGGGTTCAGACCAAAGTCTCTTTCCCATTGATCTTCCATGTCGTCCATGTCTGCATCCTCACCGATGATCTGAGCGGTTAAAAAATGTACTAAAAGGAAAAAAATGATAAACAGGGCGGTTCTTTTCATGATTTGTTTGGTTTAATTCCTGAGTAAAGGCGGATCTATTAAAATTTTGTTATCAAAATAGGGGTTGTGAGTCAAAAAAACATCTTTATGGAAAAAGAATCCTAATATGAAAAAGCAAATCTTCATAACTACTCTGGTTATTCTATCATTTGTGTTGTCAACAACGGGGGCTTTCGCTCAGGAGTCAGAAACTCTTTTCGATGGCCGCTTTGGGTTTACCGGTATTTGGGTCGGTCCCAAATACAATTTTTCTTATTTCGAAGATGATTTTAGTTATGTGCGCGGTGGACATTTTGGGTTTGAATTTGGCAAAACCCTGATCATCGGCTGGAGTGGAACCCGTTTCAGGGATTATGTCCAAGTAGAAGGATTGCGGCAACCCTTTCAACTGGATTATAGCAATTTTATGTTGAATTTTACACCAAAGTCATATCGTGCTTTTCACCCCATTATCGGATTTCAGTTTGGTGGAGGAAAGCTGGAATTTGATGATGAATTTACCGATAACGAGCGGGTTTTCATCGTTCAACCTTCTGCAGGTGCGGAAATTAATATTTTTAAATGGTTCCGTATTGGTCTCGAAGGAGGCTACCGACACGTTACCAGTATTGACACGCCTGGTTTTGAAAGCAGTGATGTTTCTTCTCTTTTTGCCCAGATCAATTTGAAGTTTGGTTTCTCCTGGGGGAATGACTGGGAAAAATGGTAAGTAGTATTAAGTTTGGACTTTTGACGCTAGACGCTAGATTTTAGACAACAAAGCGCTGATATTCAATGGATATCAATTTTTAGGAATAAATAAAATTTCCGTTGATTGTCAATTAGTTAGAATTTTTAGTCTAACTTCTAGAGTTTAGCGTCAAAAGTCTAGTAGTTAAAGAGCTGTTTTTTGGGTGCGAAGACTTTTACATTTTATGGGTGAAGCT
>CAZHNG010000019.1:0-35702 GCA_964533785.1 uncultured Saprospiraceae bacterium
GAAATAGCGCCACTCCCAATATTGCACAGTTTGTGGTGATGAGGGGCAGAAAGATCCCCAGCGCCCGGAATAATGCCGGACTCATTTTCTTAATGAACATTTCCACCAACTGCACCGTCGACGCTATCACCACGATGTAACTGATCAATTGTAAAAACGGAGCATTGATGGCGACCAACAATTGATGAATACCGTACGCGCACATAGAGCTAATGATCATCACAAAGGTCACCGCGCCTCCCATCCTGGTTGCGGTCTCCATTTTACCAGAGACCCCCAGAAATGGACAGATCCCCAGGAAATAGGCCAATACAAAATTATTGACCAGGCTCGCGTTGATAAATATGTACCACAATGATTCTGAATTCATAACTCTGTTTTGCTTCCTTTTGCAGCATTAAAAATCAATAACCAAATCGCCAGGGTAAAAAAGCCCCCTGCCGGCAGTATCATGACGATCCATTCCTGAAAATTCTCAGGAAAAACGGCAAGTTCAAACAAACTCCCATTGCCTAATAATTCCCGTACGGCCCCAAGACAAAAAAGTGCAAAAGTAAACCCTACTCCCATCCCTAATGCATCTAACACGGATCTTCCGATCGTATTTTTGGACGCAAATGCTTCAGCTCTGCTTAATATGAGGCAGTTCACCACGATAAGTGAAATAAAAGCCCCCAGGCTCTTGTGCAACTCTACGCTAATGGCCTGAATCGCATAATCAGTAATGGTCACAAAAGTGGCGATGATCAAAATGTACGAGGCAATACGTACTTGTTTGGGAATAAAGTTCCTTAAAGAGGAAACCAAAATATTCGACATCAACAAAACGAAGGTAGTTGCCAATCCCATAGCCAAGGCATTCTCCGCCGTATTTGAAACGGCCAGCACCGGACACATGCCGAGCACCTGGACGAACACAGGGTTATCCCGCCACAAACCCTTGATGAACTCATCAGTTGAGCCCTGTTCATTCAGATTAGTCAAAAAACCAGCCTTCGTTTCATTTTGATTATTCATTGCTTTTTTTGATCTTAAAATTCGCTTGGTTTTGGTATATTATAGGCACCCAGTGCGCCGTACTTTCGCCCAAAATTTCACCAATCGCCCTGGACGAAATGGTCGCCCCCGTAATTCCGTCCACTTCCCAGGGGTTTTCTTTTTGTCCGTTTTTAACTGGCACTACCCTGTTTTCCACAGCAGTCAGATTTTCATTCAACGAAACATCCAAGGCTTCGAAGTTGGCCAGAAAATCAGGGTCTTTCTCAATTTTATCCCCTAATCCCGGCGTCTCTTTGCTTTCAAGTACGTGAACACCAATGACTGACTGCTTTTCCGGATCGTATCCATACAGTATCCGAATGATATCTGCGTACCCCTGTCCGCCGGCCTCGATAGCTAAGCCCGTTAGTTGTCCTTGTTCATCGAAGCCTGCGTAGACCAATTGTTCATCACTTGCTTCACTACCAACTGCCCGAAAAGTTCCTTCGTCAAACTGAAAAGCTTGTGTTTCAGCCGTACCAGGAAGCACTTTAAAAATGGCTTTTTCCAGCGCTTCTGATCTGTTAGCCTTAATAGTTGATAGCGTACCTTCGTAAGTCAGAACGATCATCAAGGCACAAATAATCCCTATGCCTACCATGGCGCGCAGCATCTTGCTGCTATTGGTTTTCGCGACTATTGGTGATGCTTCCGTTTCCTTCATGGTCCTTACACTTTTTTAGCCGTCCCGTATACCCTGGGCTGAATCAAATTGTCAATATGCGGAGAAACTGCATTAGCCAGCAAAATAGCATACATCACTCCTTCCGGCAAACCGCCCCAAATCCGGATAATCACGGTAACCAAGCCGATAAAGGCCCCGTAGATCCAAACCCCGACTGGTGTGACCGGTGAAGCCACCATATCGGTAGCCATAAAAACGGCCCCTAACATCAAACCTCCGGAAAACAACATAAACACTGGCGACGGATATACTTGCGGATCAATCCAATACATGATCCCGCTTAATACAAAAGCACTCCCCAAAACCGCTACCGGAATGCGCCAGTTCATCATTTTCCGCCAAATCAAATAAATACCGCCCAGCAAAATAATGACGGCACATGTCTCCCCCGTGGAACCGCTGATGATCCCCAAAGCAAGGTCGGCCGTTTGGGTGCCGACCTGCTCAAACTTAAAAGCAGCAAGAGGTGTAGCCCCTGAGACGGCATCAAACTGCGGTTCCATGAATGGTGCGGTGAAGGTGGCCAAAGAAACATTAGAAAACCGGTCCGATAAAAAAGAAGGATACCAGGTGGTGATCGCCACCGGGAAAGCGGCCTGTAATACAGCTCTGCCTACTAATGCCGGGTTGAAAACATTATACCCCAGCCCACCAAAAATAAATTTACCCAACCCAATTGCTATTACTCCGCCACAAAAAACCATCCACAATGGGAAACTCGGCGGAAGGGTTAACCCTAAAAGCAATCCGGTAATAACGGCCGACCAATCGGACACCGTGCTTTCCTTACCTGAGACCAGGCACAAAACATGCTCCGTCAAAACACAAGACAGCGTAGCCGCTACCAACACCAGCAAAGCACTCATTCCAAAAGAAAAAACGGCAAAACCCGCTACCGGCAGTAAAGCCCAAACCACATTCAGCATGATACTGTCCGTGCTCAACCTTTTTTTGATATGAGGTGAGGTACTGATATTTAAAGTGTGGTGTAACATATTTTAAGGTTTGCCTTTTTTTCTAACCATCGATTTTGCTAATCTAAAATATTGTACCAATGGAATGTTTGAAGGACATACATAAGAGCATGAACCGCATTCAAAACAATCCATTAAATTATATTCTGCTGCCATTTGGTCGTAAGCTTCAAATTTCGCCAAAATCCCTAATTTAGAAGGGTTCAGGAACAGAGGACAGGCATCTACACATTCTCCGCATTTAATACAGGGGTATATTTTCTGAGGCCTTTTCACTTCCTTATCCGAAAACACTACTATCCCCGACGTACCTTTCACAATGGAAATATTCAGGTTGGAGACCGCTACCCCCATCATGGGGCCACCCATATAGACTTCACTGATATTTTCCGCGGCTCCTACTTGTTCCAAGACAAACCTTAAAGGAGTGCCGACCGGGATCAAATAGTTTCCTTTTTTCTTCACAGCCGGGCCGGTTATAGTAATGACCCGCTCCTGAATACTGCGCCCGTGAGGCAACAAACGTCCAATTTCTGCGGCAGTAGCCACGTTCACGGATACCACATGGACATCAATAGGTAATCCTCCGGAAGGAACCTCCTTTCCCAACAAAGCAGTGATCAGCATTTTTTCAGCTCCTTGTGGATATTTCACTGGCAATACTTCCACCGTTACTGGAATATCTGTTGGTATTTTTTGCGCTAAATGATCTGCAGCATCTTGCTTATTCGCTTCCACCCCGATGACCGCTCTTTTTGCGCCGGTTACTTTCAGCAGGTAGCGAATCCCCGTGTAGATATCATCAGCCTGTTCCAGCATCACCCGGTGATCTGTTGTCAAATAGGGTTCGCACTCAATACCGTTGATGATCAACACTTCACAACGCTTACCTTCGGGTATTTTTAGCTTGACGTGAGTAGGAAAAGCCGCTCCTCCAAGTCCGACGATCCCGGCATCCTGTATAGCCTGCAAAATCTGTTCGGGAGTAGCGGTTTCCAAGTTTACTGGAGTACCTTCCATAACCTCCTGACTCGAGGAAGGAAAAGCTTCTAGGTAAATCCCTTGCGACATTTTCCCTGATATGGTGGGAACGTTGGCAATTTTCCGCACCGTCCCTGAAACAGGGGCATGCGTGGGCACTGACACATAGCCGTCGGCCCTCGCAAGCATTTGACCGCGCGCCACTTCTTGTCCTTCCCGCACAATTATTTTCGAAGGCGCCCCGATGTGCTGCGACATGGGTAGTATGATCAACGGGGCGAACGGAAATTGCCTGATGGGCAAACCATTCGTCTCACTTTTATGCTCCGGTGGATGTACACCGTGCTTAAAAGTTTTGGTATTGAAATTGAATATTCCCATTGACAATATTTTAAATGATGCCAGACCTCAGATGCCAGAAACCAGATCCCCTAAGGGTTTGAAGTATAGTCAAACATATACTTTCCCATTCAAAACATTATTCCGTTACGTCCCTATTCTAGCATCTGGTATCTGGTATCTTTCAATTATACTTCTCCCCCCGCTTAATCCACTTCTCAATATCTTTGATGCTCCGATCTGCCGGTAACCCGGGGTGAATAACCCGCGCCGTACATTTTTCGGCTGCTTTAACGAGATCTTCGTAAGGACCTCCCTCCGGGTTTTTGATGTAGGCCTTATTGTCACTGTTGTACGCAAAGATATTAGGGTTCAAATTGACGCACTCATCACAAGAAGTGCAGGATTCAGTTTCTATCCAGGGAGCCAGGTGATCAGAAGTAGATTCAGCTTTTTCTTCGTCCGCCGCTTCCGCAGGCTTATCCATTGTTAAGTCCAGTATTCCCATTCCTTCATCGCCTGCTAATTTTAGGAGACCTTGTGCAATTTTGCCAACGACTTCCGCTCTTATCTTGCTTTCCAGATCTACTTCTTCAACTTTTTCTGTTTCTACGCCAGCCATATCGCGCAGCATGATCCAGAAATCGCGCCTTTCCTCACAAGATTCAACGATCTTTTTTGCTACCAAAACACGGCTCAATCGTTGTTTACGGTCAACCGCCCAGATGTAGGGGAATTTTCCTTCCCGCTCTTCTTCTTCCAGTTCGATAAAATCCACCAATGGGATCATATTATCATTCCAGGCATCGCGCGGCACTTTACGGAAATGCTTTCTAAACCGTCCTTCAGTGATAGCAAAATCAGCAAAGGTCATAGTAACTTCCATAGACTTTTCACGACCATTCTCCAGGTATTTCAACTTATATTTTGGCCATAGCTGATCTAAGGCGGGGTTCCCGCTCAAGTCAAAAGCTTCGGCTGCCTTGACCCCGTGATCAGGGTTGTACTTGAATACCGGATAAGCTCTCGACTCCACCGCCAGTTTTGCCTGGTGAACTCCCAGATCATCCCCTACGCCGTGTTCAGGTTGACAAGTGGTATACAGGTTGAATATAGCCGGCCGCTTCGTCATCAAACCATCGATATAGCCTTCGATCATTTGGCTGGTATTGGCCATCGTTGCCTGCATTACGTAGGTGTTGCGGTGAGCCATAGCGATCAGGCCAATTTCTTTACGGGGTTCTTCCTTACCTTTTTTGACCCTGCCAAACTCCGCCATGTCAGAAATCTGGCCGATGAAGCCCGAAGTACAAGCCTGTCCGCCGGTATTAGAATATACCTGCGTATCAACAACGAGTACTTTTATAGGTTTGCCGGAAGCCATCATCCTGGAAAGGTTCTGGAATCCAATATCGTACATCGCACCATCTCCACCGACAACCACCACCGGCGGACATAACAACCACTCTTTATCCGTAAACTGTTGCCAATTGAAATAGGTAAAAAATTCATCGTGTTCGCTCGAACGGTATGCTCCACTCAATTCCAGCTCCGCCTTTCGGATAACCTTGAAGCCTTCGGCCATTTTAGCCATGTGCCCTTCGAAAATTCCCATTGCCATAGAAGTTGAATCCTGGAACAAGTGATTTGCCCATGGGAATGGATAGGGGTTGTAAGGATAGGTACTTCCCCAAACGGAGGTACACCCGGTTGCATTACACATGCCCATGTTAGACCGGCCTTTGCCAGTATTGCCATCCGTATATTTCCACTTGAGCTCTTTCAGCTTTGCCAACAGTTGGGTGACGTCTTTCAGCCATCCCTGGTCGATCGGCTCACTGCCACGCTCTGATTCTAACTTCCTGGTGATACCAGCCATAGTTAGATCGGTATCTTTCATCTCCGCAATGATCTTGGCCATCATACCGGCATCGCCAACGTCCAGATTCCGCATCAACTTCCGTTGTATATGATTTTCCAGTTTGGAAGTTAATTCCTCGAGGTAAGCAATGTGCGCTTCTATTCGGGGTTGCATCAAAGATTCCAGTGTTGCAATGAATAAATGGATAACTGATTTCTCCGAACAACCTAAACATGCACCGTCTCCACTTGCAAAATTGAGATAAGCATCCTTGTTCAATAAGATGCTTTCTAAAGGACCGATCTTCTCTTCGAGATCGTCAATACGATTGTATTTTTGTGGTGTGTTCGGTAAATCCAGCCATAGGTCCCAGTCCTTTCTCAACTTATCCACTGAATCCTCCGTTTGTGGAACGATCCTCAGAGCATCATCATTACAAACCTGTACGCACTCCATACATCCTTTGCAAGTAGTAGGATTAATGGTTATACTAAATAACCCGCCGCTGTTGGGTTCTTCTTTTTCGTATACGTCATAATACGGACGAGTTAATGCAAACTGAAAATCTCCCAATTCTGCTCTAAACCAGTCGAACTCTTTACTCAAAACCGGATCAAAACCACTCTCACTAACAGCCTGATCAATAGCGTCCTGAATGAGATGATTCACGGTAGCACCATTTCTGGGTTCATTAAATAGCTGTCGAAGCTTGGCCTCCAGGTGGCGTACCGCTCGTGGCAATTGTTCTACTTTACCGTGCTTTTTCTTCACCTTATTCACCACCGTATCCAATACATCGGTCAGGTCGCTTACCAACCCCGGAATAGCAGTATCCGGGCAAGCAGTATAACAATCGCCGCATGCGGTACAATTATTAGGGATCCATTCCGGATGTTCAAACCGAATACCGGTCATATCCCTGAAAAGAGAAGTAACCGCCGGCATAACACTCAGTCCGATAAATGGATCCGTAAGGTTATCACTTCCCATACCACGGGCGTAAAAGTTACCGGTCTGCTCCCAAAACCGATGAATATCGCTCAATTTGGATTGGCTTTGCGGGATGCTTTTCAACATCGTAGGCAAACCTATTGCTAACTCACCATTCTGTTTCTCTTCGTGGCCTGCTCCTAGTACTTTTTCTGTGATCTCCCTTACCTCATCAAACCCGCGTTTTACAACGCGCATATTGTCATCTACTACTCGTTGCCCTTTTGACCCGAACTTCTTTTGCAGCTGGTCTTCAATTGCTTTTAATAGTTTGGCATCGGAAAGTCCAGCCTTCTCTTTTAAAGGAGAAGCGGCAAAGAAAGCCCCTTGAAAGGCAATGCCCTGCATTCTTAATTGCAGTTCAGGATCCGTAGCCTCTTCCCTGGCGATTTGGAAACCATCTATGTAGAAAATATGAATGTCATTGTCAATAATTACCTTCTGATAAGGCTTTGGAATGTCCGCCCATACTTCATCCGGGCTTTTTTTGTCACTTTGGATAATGAAACAGCCTCCTTTTTTCAGGCCGGCCAAAGCATTCGTATGTTTGAAAACATTGGGATCAGGCGAAAGCACCACATCAACGAAATAATATTCACAGTTCACCCGAATAGGCTCTGGTGCTGCCGCTAAATAGTAGGTAGTAGGTTGTCCTTTTTTCTCCGACCCGTATTTAGGATTGGCTTTAATGTGATACCCCAACAATTCAAAAAGGGTCATGGCGAGGTTTTTCCCCGTGGTGATGGCCCCCCAACCTCCTATGGAATGGAATCGCACCGTTACGGCGTCTTTGGGCATGAGGTTAGGGTTTTCCGACCCGCGGATCGCCAATTCTTTAATATTTGGATAAGCATCCTGAATCGATTCCTGATAAAGCCTTTGTTTGGGAGAATAAGGTACATCTCTGATGAAATCGATCGAAAGATAAAATTGCTTCTTGTGTTTTCCTTCAGGGAGCATATTTTCAACAGCTCCGATAATACCTTCCGGTTGCAGATCACGACTTCCCATACCAAATGAACCAGAGTACAATGCCGGCAAATCATTTAATTTATAACGGGGTAGATCGGGATAGGGCGTATGGTGTTTGCCGGCCCCATTTTCCAGGCATTTGTTTAAGACCGCCCTGATCTCCCTGGTCATCGGCAAGTCGACGGCTAATGGCTGATCCAGCCTTTCCAATACGGTCACTCCCTTTTTGCCTTTTAAAACTTTACCGATCATATCAGCTGGAAATGGCCGGAACATGACCAGATCCACCGCCCCTACTTTAATTCCCCTTGTTTTTCTCAGGTAATCCACTACAACTTCCGCACTTGGCACTACACTACCCTGTCCAACGATCAGGTAATCAGCATCATCCGCCCGGTAAGTCATAACGCGCTGATAACGGCGGCCGGTCAATTGATAAAATTCTTCAAAAGCACGATCGGTTAATTCCTGGATATGATCAAAAAAGAAAGGACGCTGGGCTGCCACACTCTGCATGTAAGCATCCTGGTTTTGAACGATCCCGGCCATAACGGGGTTATCGACATCCCATAGTTCCGGAATACGCCGCCGGGTGTCCCCATAAATGATCTTCTGCGCTGGTGTCGGAGTGGGAATGACATCATCGGGTCGCCCCAGAAATTCTTCGATCAAAGCTCTTTCCGGCAACAGTAACGATTCAATAAGGTGAGTAGTTAAAAAACCATCCTGCGCTACTGCGCCGGGGGTAAGCGCAAGCTCTGCGATCTTGTGAGCAATGATGTTTAAATCAGCAACGTGTTGGGCCTTTTTCGCGAAAAGCTGGAAAAACCCCGTATCGTCAATCGCGTGATAATCATCATGACCCGCATGCACATTCAGCGTTGACTTGGTCATTGCCCGCGCACCAATGTTCAAAATATAAGTTAATCTTTTACCGACAGCCGCATACAGGGATTCGTGCATGTAAGCAATACCTTGTCCGGAGGAGAAATTGGCAGCCCGGAGGCCGGTCATTGAAAGCCCGGCGGTTACCGCTGCGGCTGCGTGTTCTCCGTCAGGCTCAATAAAGATCAATGGCCGTCCGGAAATATTCAAATGCCCCTTAGCCGCGGCATCAGCCCAATATTCTCCCATTTGGGTGGAAGGTGTTATGGGATAAGCGCCGGCAGCATCTGACGATTCCCGCTCGCACATGATAGCAGCCGTATTGCCGTCCATCGCCGCACGAATACCGGGATATTTAAATGTTGAATTCTTTTTATGCATATCCGCTTCTTTATGTATGAGGATTTTTTTGTGTGTTGAATAGAAGCTAGTGGTTATACCCTCGACGATTGAACGCAACGGGTAAACAGACTTCAGAAATTTGATTGTATGAGGTTTATACTTTGGTCAGGTGATCTAAAGATAGATCGCGATTCAGGGAGTACCTATGACAAAAGTCATGTATAGGGGTGATATAGATCATCGGGAAATTGATGATCATAAAAGGAATCTTTTACAATTCATCGCGAAAGCGAAAACAACTACCTAACGGTAATACATCAAGATGGCACCAAAAAGGGTAATCAGCGCAATGAGTACCGTAGCCATGCGCATGGAATAGCGGATGTGATTGACGAAAGTTTCAATTTCCTGCTGCATGTCCGGATATTTCGGATAAATTTCTTCAGACATTTTTTTTCGGTTGAACAAATGCGCCGCTCCAAATTCCACCCTATTTTGCACCAGTTTTTTATAGGACTTCAAAACTTTTATCCGGAAATAGACATTGAGAAAGAGCATGGCGATGAATAGTCCGATAACAATTGAAATGAGGAGTACATACATGCGATCTATTGTATTTTGCCCTGCAAATTTCGGTATATATTATCATTTTTGTAAAAAAAATCTGACCTAATGCTAGAAACACTCATGAATACAATGCCGCAGGTAGGACAAGTAGAATGGATCGGTTTACGTCCCGCCAAAAAAGAGCCTCTACAACCGGTAAATAGTGTGGAGTTAAGCGAAAGGAAAGGGCTGATCGGCGACCACTACCAGGGAACAAGTGGTAAACGCCAGGTTACTTTGATCATGGCAGAACATCTCGATACGATAGCCCGTATTTTAGGCAAAGAATCTATCGCCCCTGAGCTGACCCGGCGCAACATTGTAGTTAGCGGGATCAATTTACTGGCTTTTAAAGACAAAAAATTTCAAATTGGAGATTGTATTCTTGAAATGACCGGAATTTGCCACCCTTGTTCGCGAATGGAAGAGAATCTTGGTCCCGGGGGCTATAATGCTATCCGGGGCCATAGTGGAATAAATGCCAAGGTGATCAAAGGTGGCCACATAAAAACCGGCGATCAGGTGAGTCTCGTTAAAGAAAAAAGTTAATATTAACTCATTGCCAATTGTCCCGTCAAACAATCTACAATTGATTTGAGGGCGATAAAAATTGGCTCCCTACTTTCCGGAGCTACCATACTTTTTCCTTCTTCATCGTCAGCTAATGCATCTTCAATGAAGGCCAGGAGGTCTTCTTGTTCCGTATCTTCGAAGAAAACATCTAATCGATCCCGGAAGCGCTTAGTAGTAACTGAATTCATCATCTCCCAATTACGTTCTTCGGCCTGCCCCAGATCTTCCTCATAAATAGGGGGTAGATCCGGGTGTTCTTTTTTAATAGCCTGGAAAACCACTATCACCAAAAATAACACGTATTCCTTTTCTTCTTGATAAAAAGCATCAAAGCTCTCGGAAAACAGATAAGGTAACAGTACGGGTTGTTCGGCTTCCATTACATGAAGTGCTTCGATAAAGCCCGTTTCATCCTCTCCAATGTTAAGCGCAACATCATTGATGGTCATTTCGGTAATCATTGCCATGAGTATTATCTGTTATTATATCTTGATTATATTTCGAATAAAGCGTCTAGCGTCTAGCGTCTAGCGTCTAGCGTCTAGCGTCTAGCGTCTAGTAACCAACTCCAATCCCCCCTAATTGTTCACACCATTTTCCCTTTTAGCCATATCTGCCACTTTTTGAGCCAGCCAGACGATTCGGGCGGCCCTTTGCAGGTTTTCTTGTTTCAGTTCAATTTTAGCCCTTTGGTGCAAGGCTTTTACCGGTTCCGTTTGTGCCAATAAGCCTTTAATTTGCTGGTCATCATACAGACTATCAATCTCATTTTCTTCAGGAATGCTGGATAGGCCAGCGAGCTGCCCCAGGTTATTAGCCGTAAGAATGTGGCTGTTAACGGCTGATTCGGGTAATCGCTGATAGCCAATGACCATTTTGTTTCTTGCCTGGACAATAGTGTAAATGGCTTCCCCGCTGGCCCTGGCGTAGAATGCTCTCCCCATGCGGCCCATCAAATCAGCTTTATGAGGGTTGACCCGGCCATTTTCATCAATAATATCTTCAGAAAGGTGCATCCTAAGCACCTCACAGATGATCATATTGCCCGCACCACTTTGGTTGCCCAGACTGATGATGTCTTTGACCTTACATTCAAATTGTATCGGTGATTCTGCTACCCTGGAAGGCCGAACCAGATCGGAAGCAACGGGAGTAAGCCCGGACACCTTAAATTCATCCACTTCATTATTAAAATCAACGCTGGTAAGAGCCATTTGCCGAACAATATTGTAGCTTACCATATTGATGACAACTTCTCGGGTCTCCCTTGCGTTCATCAAAGTGTCTTTCGACGTATCCGGTCTTGATTTATTCGCCACAGAAAAAACCAAAACCGGAGGCGAAGCACTGAAGACATTGAAATAGCTAAAAGGTGCTAAATTTGCGATACCGTTTTTATCAATCGTACTAACAAAGGCTATTGGCCTGGGTGCAATGGCACCTACCATATATTGGTACCAGTCTTTTGCAGGGATATCGCCGGAATCGATTTTTAGCATGAATTACCTTTAGTTTTCAATTATGGAACAATTTAATAAAATTAGTGACACTCGGCTGACTCTCGAATTGAATTAAGTACAAATTTCTGTGATTTATGAAAAAAATCAATTTTAATAGTATTCTGAATATCTTGCTAGTCATTATCATCGGAATATACATCGGGCGATACTTTTATATGCTTCCCGCCTATCATAACGGTGATAACGCACCGGATTTTAACGCAACGACCATTGCAGGGAATAATTTGCAACTGTCTTCTTTACAAGGAAAGTACATTTTATTAGACTTCTGGGGAAGTTGGTGTGGTCCGTGCCGGCAGGAAAACCCTAAACTGGTTAAACTCTATGAAGCCTTTCACGACAAAAAATACCAGGATGCTAACGGTTTTGAAATAGTAAGCGTCGCCATTGAGCGTAATGAAAAACAATGGAAAAATGCTATCGAAAGAGATGAAATGAAATGGCCTTATCATATTTTAGACCAATCCACCAATATGAAGTTTTTCAACTCCGAAATTGCCCAAACCTATAAGGTCAAGCAAATTCCGACCAAATACCTGATCGACCCGGAAGGCAAAATCATTGGTGTGAATATGAGTATCCGTCAAACAGAACAGGTATTGAGAAATAAGCTCCAACGCTAAAAATTGGAGAAAATAGTTTTATTGCTTACATTGAGACAAAATTATTTTTCGTTAGCATGAGATTTTTAGCTTTTTTGCTATTCCTTATATTTTGCGTCTTTACAATGGGAGCCAGGTGGTATTTCGTATGTGAGTTGAATCAACTTTGCGATAGCTCCCTTCAATATTCAGACCGTCCCACAACTTTGGAACTCATCGAAGGGGATTCTTCTTTGTTAGCGGGGTATGAACAATTTGCCTTTGAGGAAGGCTCTGTCGATCCTCTCTTAAGCAAAGGCAACAAAGATTTCATCAAAGCCGTAGCTGAAATTTATAAAGAGAACCCTGAAAAAAAACTGACCATTACTTCTTTTTATCGTACCAGTGAAATGGGCATGAATTCGGGATACTTTGAAAATATCGGGGTAGCGCGTGCTGCCGCCATACGAGAGCTGTTAGTCAAAGAAGGCATTGAAGAAAACCGAATCTCCCTTGATTATGGCACCAGTGAAGATCCTTTATTACGGGAACCGGTCTTGTTTGAGAGCTACCGGCCTACTGAACAACCGTCTGAATACGAAAAAGTGCAATTTACTTTTACCAATATGACTTTTTCTGATGCTAATTTTGCCATTGGTTCTGATGAATTCAGGCCTGGGGAATCCTTTGTGCTTTATGCAGACTCCGTGAAGCGATACCTGGAATTAAATCCCAATAAACAATTAACCATCATCGGACATACGGATAATACCGGCACTGATCAGTATAATATGGAACTTGGAAAAAGGAGGGCCGAAAGCGCCAGAGAATATTTTCATGAACTTGGCGTAACGAAAGAAATCGGCACGCTTTCAAAAGGGGAAAAACAACCCGTTGTCCCTAATAACACGCAAGAAAATCGCCAAAAGAATAGAAGAGTTAACTTTGTCATACAGTAGTTTTCAACCAACAAATAGCTAAGATGGAGATTATTGAATTTTTCCAAGGTTTAGATACAGAAGCGAGTAATTTTTTCTTGATCGCTGTAATTGTTGCATTTCTGTTTGGGCTTCTGATTATGTTATTAATGCGGGCAGGCAGGATCCGCCGGCTTAAGCGCGCGCTCAAAGAAAGCGAAAAAGAATTGAAGAAAGCCCAGGATGAAATTGCCGGCCTTAAAGCAAAAATAGAAGAACAGTCGAGTGAAATAGAGCGCTTAAAATACGATTTGCAAGAGCTTAATGCAAAAGCAGATCGCCTGGAAAAAGATCGTGCTCATTATTATAATGAATCCTTTAAATTAAAAGACGAGTTGGAAGCCTCAGAATCGTTACGGGAAAATCAACTCTCTCAAATTGAGGCCTTAAATCAGGAAATTGCTGATCTGGAAAATAGCAAAAAAGAACTGGAGAGCACGGTATTAAAACTAGAACAAAAATTAGAGGACGAAGAATCGGAAACCAATGGAATGGCACAAATGCAAAGCGTTTTCCTCGCTACAAAGAAGAGGTTGGAAACACTAGAGGACCGGCTGACAAAGGTTGAGCAAGAAAATGAATTATTGAAAAATCAAATCTCCAGCAGCCCCACGGCTACGGTTGCTACTGATAGCTCTTCTACTGTTTTAATTGACAAAGTGGACAATACGGTAAAACCTGTTTTACCTGCCGAAATTGATACGGGTGTAGTGGAAGAAGAACCCGAAATAAAGATCCAGGACGAACACCCCGTTTGGTCAAAGCGTATCGATATCAATGAATACGACAAGGATGATCTTACCTTGATTGAGGGCATCGGCCCCTTCCTTGAAAAAAAGCTGAACGATATTGGCATTTTTGCTTTTGAACAAATTGCAGGATTGCAAACATCTGACCTACCCAATCTCACCCGGATGATCGGTCATATACCCGGACGGATCGAACAAGATAACTGGATAGGGCAAGCTCAAATGCTAATGGAAACAAAACAAGAAAATCCAGAGGTTTTGTCCAGAAGTGTTCAAGACCTTCCTTCACCAGAAAACCTTACCGTAATTGAAGGCATCGGCCCACAACTAGAGGCCATCCTCAAAGAAGCAGGTATTCACAACTGGGAAGACCTGGCTGAAACCGACGACGAACAGTTAAACGCCATCCTCGCAGCCGCCGGCCCAGGCTATCAAATCGTAGATACTACAACCTGGCCCGCCCAGGCTCAATTAGCGCTTAATGGAGAATGGGAGCTGCTCAAGGAATATCGCGAGGAACTCAATAAAGAGTAATCAAACGGAAATAATGCTTTGCGTTCTAATTCTTTTATTTGGTCACGTTCTTTTTGACCACACAGAGTTCCCGTTTAGCAATCAGAAAAACGGTTAACAATAGTTATGTTATCATAGTTTGATGATATTTCAACCTTTCCAACCACAAAGCTCTCGGCAAAATCCACGATAAGTAGTCGGACACATTTAAATAAATGTTGTTCACGGGAAAAAAATTGAAAGGACAAAAGTCTAATGAAGGGCAGTTAATATTTAAACCTTTTTTCACTTTTCTGATTACGTGTAGGTACTTCAAATTTAAATCAGAATTGGATTGGATATTTGTCCAAAATCTATTTCAAACATCACCGATTGTTAAACCTATGAAAAAGAATTCCCTATTAATCTTCTTGCTTTTCATCAGCGGAATACTAACAGCTCAACAATGGCAGAACCACCAAGGTGGAGGAAACAGAGACCGCAGCGCCATGAATATTGGCCGTTTCTACGGTAAGATTGTAGACGAAAATGGAAAAGGTGTCGGCTATGCTGCGTTACAGCTTTTCGGAATGCGTTTCGACACAACGACCAAATCGATGAAAGAAGTGCTGATCAGCGGACAAATCACGGAAGAAAATGGTGATTTCAGCCTGGAAAAAATACCTGTTGTCGGAGAGTTCACCTTAAAAATATCTATTCTGGGCTATTCTACGGTAGAACAAAAAGTAACCTTCGGCCTTACCCCTGAAAAAATGCGACAGAACAGGCAAGCCGGTGGTCAACGGCGGGGATTTCCCGGAGAAGCGGGAGATTTCGATAAAGACCTTGGGAATATTGTCATTCAACCGGACACCAAAACCCTGGATGAAGTCGTGGTTACAGGAGAAGCCACTAATGTAACGCTTGCTTTAGACAAGAAGGTGTTTCGCGTTGATAAAGATGCTACTGCCACCGGAGGTACTGCTGAAGATGCGCTGCGTAATGTCCCTTCCCTATCCGTTGATATTGATGGCAACCTTACTGTTCGTAATGCTTCGCCCCAATTGTTTGTAGACGGAAGACCGACCAATTTATCTCTGGATCAAATCGCTGCTGATGAGATCGAATCCGTAGAGGTCATCACCAACCCATCCGCGAAATACGACGCTTCCGGCGGACAGGGAGGCATCGTCAATATAGTACTGAAAAAAGATCGTAGATTTGGATACAATGGCAGTGTGCGAACAGGAGTTGATTCCCGCGCCGGGTTCAACTTCGGTGGTAATTTAAATATCCGGGAAGGTAAAGTAAATGGCTTTTTAAATGCCGGTTACTTTCGTAGGGTAAGTGTTAGTGAAGGGGAGACCGACCGGCAAAACTTATTCAGTAATCCACAAACGAACGTTTTACAAATTACAGATAGTGATTTCAAAGGCTATTTCTCCAGCCTCCGTGGAGGAATAGACTGGTTCGTGGATAATCGCAACACCCTGACCTTTGCCGGTAATTATCGCCGCGGCCAATTCCAGCCCGATACAGAATTGAACATTTTAACCGACACCCTGCTCGGTGGCACTGTCAGCTCGAGTGAAGCACTGAGGATAAGCCAAACGGAAAGAGGGTTTGAAAGTCTTGGTGCTTCGTTCTTATACAAACGTATATTCCCTAAAAAAGGGAAAGAACTTACCGCCGACGTCAATTTTAATGGCTTCAATTTTGATGGAAATGGTATTTTCGAGAACCGCTTCTTGAGCAATGGCTTCACAACCAATGAAAGGCAAGTTACGAATTCCGAGTCTCAATTTGTTACCATACAATCCGATTACGTTGAACCGTTCGGGGAAACTATTAAAGTCGAAGCGGGAATCAGGGCCCAGGTCAGAGATTATACCAGTTTCAATTTCAACTTTTTTACGAACCCTGAAACGAATGAGGAAATACGTGTCCCAAATTTTGCGGACGAGTATGAGTTTAATGATCAGGTCTATGCCGCTTACACCACTTTTAGTCAAAACTTTGAAAATTGGGGTTACCAGCTAGGTTTACGGGCTGAAAGCAGCCAATACACCGGTATTCTGCCGGAAACACAAACGACTTTTGAAAATGACTTTCCCATTAGCCTATTTCCAAGTATATTCCTTACCAAAAATTTGAATGAGCAGGATAATATCCAGGCATCTTACACCCGCCGTATTAACCGGCCCAGTTTTTTCAATTTAATTCCATTTACCGATTTTTCGGACTCCTTGAACTTAAGAAGAGGGAATCCGAATTTGTTGCCCGAGTTTACGAATTCCTTTGAAGTAAATTATCAGAATATTTTTAAAGGAGGAGATAATCTTTTGGTGACTTTGTATTATAAAACCGCTACGAACTTAATCACTACTTATCAATTTGCTGAATTCAATACTGCACTGGGCAGAGACGTCATCATTTCCACCTACGAAAACTCAAATAGCAGCAGCGCTTATGGTGCTGAGATCACAATGCGAAATTCTATCGGAAAGAGTTTGGAATTCACTTCTAACGTAAACTTGTATAATTCCCGGGTAGATGCGTCCAATGTGGATGCGGACCTGATCAATGAACAATTCTCCTGGATATTTAAAGAAAATATTAATATCAGGCTTCCTAAGATCATGACGATTCAATTGAGCGGACAATATGTAAGCCGGCAAGCATTCAGCCCTTCAAGCGGCGGACGATTCCAGGGATGGCGCGGTACCTCAAATACTGCCCAGGGATATACCAAGGCCATTTGGTTCGTGGACATAGCATTGAGAAAAGATATTCTCAAGAGGAAAGGTTCTGTAACCCTAAGTTTAAGAGACATTTTCCGTTCCAGGAGAAGTGGTTCTTTTGCAGAATCAGAGTTTTTCATTCAGGACAGTTGGCGACTCAGAAACCCACAACTGGTGAGATTGAACTTCTCTTACCGTTTCGGTAGTCCAGACATATCCTTGTTTAAAAGAAAAAATAACAACATCAACAATGATGGTGCGGAGTTGATGAATTAAAACGCGAAATTTAGATTTAACGAATCGGTACAGGGCTAAAACTCAGAAGAGTTTGGCCCTTTTTGCATTTAATTATCACCATCCTGGTTACAAATTAAAGGGAACACTCTGGCGGAATCAAGAATAATCCTTATCTTTCCTCATATTCTTTAACCTAACCAATAGAGAATGGCTAGAGTAATTACGCTTGGTGAATTTATTATCCAGCAACAAAACGAATTTCCGTACGCTAAAGGTGAATTATCGCGTCTGTTATCAGCACTTAGAGTAGCTGCAAAATTAGTGAACAGCCAAATTAATAAAGCCGGGCTGGTGGATGATATTATGGGAAATTACGGCGAATCCAACATCCACGGAGAGCAGCAGCAAAAGCTGGATGTGTATGCCCACCGCATATTCATTGAAGCCCTTAAAGCCCGTAATGAGGTATGTGGAGTAGCTTCGGAAGAAGAAGATTCTTTTATTGCTTTTTCGAGTGAAGGTTGCCGCAACGGAAAATACGTAGTTTTGATGGACCCGCTTGATGGCTCTTCTAACATAGATGTCAATGTATCAGTGGGCACTATTTTTTCCATTTACCGGCGGGTGAGCGAGAAAGGCTCTTTTGCTCAATTAGAGGATTTCATGCAACCCGGTCGCCAACAAGTGGCCGCAGGCTACATCATTTTCGGTTCTTCAACCATGATGGTTTATACTTCAGGCTCCGGAGTAAATGGATTCACCTATGATCCCTCCATCGGAATATTCTTCCTTTCACACCCCAACTTGCGCATACCCGAGTCAGGCAGCATTTATTCTATCAACGAAGGACATTATCCTTATTTAGACACCCAAATCAAAGACTACATAAAATATTGTAAAGAATACGATCCGGCCTCTAATCGTCCCTATTCAAGCCGGTATATTGGTTCTTTGGTTAGTGATTTTCACCGCAATCTTTTAAAAGGAGGAATATTCATGTACCCAGCCAATAGCAAATCTCCCAACGGCAAACTTCGCCTGTTGTACGAATGCAATCCACTGGCCTATATCATGGAGCAAGCCGGCGGCTTGGCAACTGATGGTTTTCAACCCATACTTGATGTCATACCTACGGAGTTGCATCAGCGGGTGCCCTGCTTCATCGGATCAAAAAATATGGTCAATGAAGTTCATCATTTCTTAAAAAAAGAATAATATTAGGGCTTAAATACAAAGGAGGCAAACTGTACATTGGATGAAATCATTCACCTCTAAATTTCATATATACAATGTTCCGGCATCTTTTCTAAACTTTAGGCTGGCGATCTTTCTTTTGATCACTACAGTGGTAGTGGGAATTTGGGGATTCATGGTAGTGGAAGGCTACAGCTTGCTGGATTCTGCGTATATGACCGTTATTACTATTTCTACGGTAGGTTATACGGAAGTAAAACCGCTATCCGACCTTGGAAAAGCCTTTGCCACTTTTTACATTGCTTTTAATGTAGGTATATTGTCCTATGTATTGGCGGTGTTTAGTTATTACGTTATCCAAGGTGAAATCTTTAAGAATATGCACCTCAATTTGATCAAAAACACCATTGAAGGAATCTCAGACCACGTTATCATTTGCGGGTATGGCCGCTACGGACGGGAAGCTGCCATTCACTTTAAGAATCATGCCACTTCATTCGTGATCATCGAAGCGAACGAAAGCAAAGTGCAGTTTATCCGTGAAATTGCTGAAAAGTATTTGTATATAGAAGGAGATGCAACCCACGACGGGATCCTTATTGAAGCGGGGATCCACCGGGCCAGGGCTATTATTTCCGCTCTTCCGGAAGATAGCGATAATGTTTTTACCGTATTGAGTGCCCGGCAACTCAATAATAAGGTCATGATCATCAGCCGTGCCAAAGATCCTCAAACTGAAAAAAAATTGCGGCTGGCTGGTGCCGATCACGTCGTATTACCCGATCAGATCGGCGGCTTCTTCATGGCTACCCTGGTAACCAACCCGGGAGCTATTGATTTCCTCTCCCTCATTACCAATGAGTATCGCTCAGATATCGGCTTTGAAACCATCAGGTACGAAGATTTGCCCGAACAATACCGGGGCAAAAGTATTCGCGAATTGAAATTGCGGCAGAAAACCGGGGCCAATATTATCGGTTTACAAAATCCAATGGGAAATTACATTGTCAATCCGGAACCAGACATCGTGCTGAAGCCTCAGTCTAGCTTAATTGTATTAGGTAGCCGCGAACAACTTGAATCGTTGAAGGTTTTTTTCCATTAGCTCCAAATTTTAATCCAATGAAATAGCTTTTGTATTGACGAATTTATATAATTGTAAAAACAACTGTAGTGGCATTGATAAAAAGTGTTCGTGATTTTCATCCTGAATTTGGAGAAAATTGTTACCTGGCAGAAAATGCCACCATAATAGGAGATGTTATTATGGGAGATGATTGCAGTGTCTGGTTTCAGGCTGTAGTAAGAGGCGACGTAAACAGCATCAGGATCGGAGACCTGGTAAATATCCAGGATGGCGCTGTCATACACGGCACCTACGAAAAGTCGGCTACCACTATCGGTAACCGGGTCTCCATCGGTCACCGTGCCATCGTTCACGGATGTACTTTAAAAGATAATGTCCTGATAGGGATGGGAGCGATCGTTATGGATGATGCAGTCGTTATGCCTAATGTCATCGTAGCTGCCGGCGCTGTAGTACTAGAAAAGTCAGTACTGGAATCAGGTTATATCTATGCAGGTGTCCCGGCTAAAAAAGTAAAGGCAGTAAGTCCAGGTCAACTTAAAGGAACACTCAACCGAATTGCCGATGCATACGTTAAATATGCTGGATGGTATCAATCTTAAATTATAAAAAATGGTATACGTAGCCAATAGTGCCAAGCAGCGCATTGCTGAAATTAGAAAAGAAGAAGGTATGGGTGAAGACTACTTCATTCGTGTAAGCGTGACAAGTGGAGGTTGTTCGGGATTATCCTACATTATCGATTTCGACAACGAATCAAGACCAGATGATCAGGTGTTCGAGGATAATGATACCAAAATTGTCACCGACCTGAAAAGTTTTCTTTACTTGTGTAACAGCACCCTTGAATTTTCCAGCGGTTTGAACGGTAAGGGGTTTCACTTCAACAACCCTAATGCATCGCGTACTTGTGGATGCGGAGAAAGCTTTTCCGTATAAATAGCAAAAATATGAAGTAAGTCGACCATGAACAGAAAAGTAAATCAGCTTACTTCTTACTTTCAAAAGACTATTGCAAAATTACTCCCCTTTTTGCTCCTTCTGCTGGTCGTGTTCTTTTCATTTGCAAAATTAAGTGATCAGCCCGTCCATCAATGGGATGAAGCCCGAACCGGTATCAATGCAATTGAAATGTTACAAAATGGAGATTGGATCAATCTTCACTTTGGCGGGCAGCCCGATAAGATCAGGGCCAAACCACCCCTTGTCGTTTGGTGGGTAGCTGCCAACTTTTCCATATTTGGCTACAACAGCTTTTCCCTGAGACTACATTCCGCCATCGCATCCGTTTTTATTTTCTTTTTTATCTATCAGATCACGAGACTGTATAAACCTAGTATTTTCGCTGCAGGCGTGATATTAATATTGCTTTCGGTGCGGGGTATTCTGGGGTTTCACGTGGGCAGAACCGGTGATTTCGACGCCGTGCTGCTGGCTTTTTTATTAGCAGGTCTGTACGCCTTTTTATTGTACCTTGATTTTGGCCGGCAAAAAGCGATTTATGCTGCTGCAATTGCCTGGGGACTGGCTTTTTACACGAAAGGCCCGGCAATGGGAATCTTATTTCCCGGTGTATTTATCTATACAGCGGTTACCGGCCGACTTGTTTGGATCGTCCGGCAGAAAAAGTTTTACCTGGCCTTACTACTTTGCTCATTATTCCCTGTTTCGTGGTATCTGGTTCTTCATTATTTCGGTGTTCAATTGGAAAACCCTGAAGTAAGTGGTAAAAATGCCTTTGAACGGATGTTCTTATACGATCTTCGGGACCGGTTTACGGAAACTAATTTCGAAGGTAAAAGAGAACAGGCTGATCCGCTCTTCCTTTGGCATTGTCTTTCGGAGAATTTTGCTTTATGGCATTACCTGTTTTTTGTTGTTCTTGCAGGAGGAATGATCAATTGGATCAGGAATAAAATTTCCTGGCAAGGCATTCAAAAAAAGCGCTTACTGATATTATCTATCGCCATTTGGATACCCATTGGCGGTTTATTATCCGTTGTTACGGTTGCAAAATTCTGGTACTTCGCTCCCGCCTTGCCTTTTGTGGCTATAACTTTGGTATATGGCGTAGAATTCCTGAGTCAACGTTTGCGTTGGGTAATAATACTGTTTTTGTTTTTCTGGGTTTTCGCCATGTATTTTCGCTATTTCGGCGCAAAACCCAAAGCCACCGAAGGCTCTAAAACGGATGACTTTTTTACCCCCCTGATCGAGGAAAATAAGGAACGGATCAGAACCAGTGATACTATTATGGTGGTTCCCCCATTGCCCGCCCAACGGGTTCTTTTGGAATTGTATTTTACCAATCCTAACGTAGTTTATGAAGCAAATCCCCAAAAAAGTACTGATCAAGGGCTTCTCTTTTCCAGGTCTTCTCTTTTAGATTCCGATCCAGCGCTTTTTTTAGACTTTAAAATGTTAGCGAATGATGAGAATTATGTTATTTTGGAGTAAGAATCAAAAGATTACAATAAATATCTTATGTTACGTCTCGGCTACGATGCCAAACGCCTTTTTAATAATTTTACCGGTTTAGGCAATTACAGCCGAACACTGCTCACCAACCTTGCCGAATACTATCCTGAACATGCCTATTTTTTATTCACTCCTAAAGTCAAACTAACCAAAGAAACGCAGTTTTTTTTGAGCAACCCGCAATTTGATGTTCGCATGCCCAAACAAAAATGGCAAGGCCCTTGGTGGCGTACAAGCGGGGTGAAGAAAACTCTGGTACGCAAAAAAATCGACCTTTACCACGGTTTAAGTCACGAGATACCTTTCGGGATCAATGAAATTGACGTAAAATCAGTAGTCACTATCCACGATTTAATATTCAAGCACTATCCCAGGCAATATTCCTATTTCGACCGCCAGATCTACGACAGAAAATTTCGTTATGCCTGTGAACATGCCGACCGGATAATCGCTATAAGCGAAAGCACAAAAATGGATATCATCCGGTTTTATCAAATCCCCAGTGCCAAAATACAGGTGGTTTACCAATCTTGTGATGCCCGGTTCAAATTGCAACTGAGTCACGAGATCATTCAGCGAACACTACAACAGTATAAACTACCTGAAAACTTCCTGTTGTTCGTCGGCTCCATCATCGAACGAAAGAACCTTTTTGGGGTAGTTAAAGCCTTATCTAATATCCCCAAAGAGAGGCGGTTGCCCTTAGTCGTAATTGGGAAAGGAGGAGCGTATAAACAGAAAGTAATCAAATTCTTAACCCAAAACAAAATGACGCGCGAAGTCCTATTTTCTGATGTTGACAATGCCGATCTGCCGGCCATTTACCAGGCTGCCAGTCTATTTTTATATCCCTCTTACTATGAAGGGTTTGGATTGCCTATCATTGAAGCACTCTGGAGCAGAACACCAGTCATTACCTCACGCACCTCTTCTATGCCAGAAGCTGCCGGTCCTTATTCTGCATTGGTGCATCCTGACAATGTGGAAGAGATCGCTCATCAAATCGAGTTGATCTTAAACGATTCGGGTTTACAACAACAAATGGTCGACTCCGGCATTGAACATGCACAACTTTTTGATTCGGAAAAAGTAACTCACCAATTGATGGAACTTTACGAGGAAGTCTTGGATGGTTAAGAACTTGTTTTACACTCTCCAGACGAAACAAAATTGCTTAACTCATAGGTAATTGTTGAGCACTTCCGTAGTTTTGTTGGTCTAAGCGATAATAGATATGAAAGCAGCACTAGAGCTACTCGAACAACAATTGGACGGCGAATTGTATTACGATGAATTGATGCGGGTGATTTACGCGACGGATGCTTCGG
Organism: uncultured Saprospiraceae bacterium; assembly: GCA_964533785.1. Classification (GTDB taxonomy): domain Bacteria; phylum Bacteroidota; class Bacteroidia; order Chitinophagales; family Saprospiraceae; genus JANQRV01. The sequence continues at coordinate 23,631 of CAZHNG010000019.1, forward strand.
TATACAAAGCATTGCCTACAGCGGTAGCTATTCCCAAGACGATCGATGATTTAAAGCGACTCATTCGCTTTGCTGATAAGCAACGGCAATCAATTATTCCGAGAGCGGGCGGTACCTCACTTGCCGGTCAGTGTGTCGGTAACGGCATCGTAGTCGATGTTTCTAAATATTTCAAAAAAATCATTGAGGTAAATGCCGACGAAGGCTGGGTAAAAGTTCAACCTGGTATTATTCGGGATGACCTGAACCGCCACTTAAAGGAGTACGGGCTTTTCTTCGGCCCGAATACTTCCACCGCCAACCGTGCAATGGTCGGAGGAATGGTGGGCAACAATTCCTGCGGTACTACTTCCATTGTTTACGGCTCTACCCGCGACCATGTTCTAGAATTGAAAACGATACTGAGTGACGGTTCGGAGGCAACTTTTCACTCCATGAGCCTGGATACATTTAATACAAAACGCCAGGGAGATGGTCGTGAGCATCAAATCTACCAACAGATCTACGAAATGCTTAGTGATGAAGAAAACCGGGCTGAAATCGCTAAGGAATTTCCCAAGCCTTCAATTCACCGTCGAAACACCGGTTATGCTATTGACCTGTTGGCTCAGATGGAACCGTTTGACCCGAACGGCCGTTCATTTAACTTTTGTGAATTGCTCTGCGGTTCTGAAGGCACTTTAGCCTTGGTTACCGAGATCAAACTCAGTGTAGACCCTCTGCCTGCCTCGGAAAGCGTAGTAGTTTGCGTTCACTTTAACAGTGTTAAGGAATCCTTGCGTGCCGTGCAACCAGCCATGCAATTTAATCCATTCGCTTGTGAATTAATGGACAAAATAATATTGGATTGTACTAAAGACAATATTGAACAACAAAAAAACCGCTTTTTTATCGATGGAGACCCTCAGGCCATTCTCATGGTAGAATTTCGGGCAGATACGAAAGATGATGCCGAAGCCATCGCCAATGACCTCATCGACATTTACCAGGCGGAAGGCTTGGGCTACGCCTTTCCAAAAGTTTTTTCCCCTTATACAGACCGGGTTTGGTCCTTGCGAAAGGCTGGTCTTGGACTGCTTGCTAATCTTCCGGGAGACCCCAAAGCTGTTGCCTGTATTGAAGATACTGCCGTTACCATTGAGGACCTGCCCGACTACATCGATGAGTTCACCCATATGATGGAAAGCTTTGGTCAACGCTCTGTTTATTATGCACATGCAGGTGCCGGCGAGATCCATTTGCGGCCTATCTTGGATCTAAAAAAGAGCAAGGACCGGCAGCTTTTTCACGATATTACGAAAGAGACGGCCAAACTTGTCAAAAAATATCAGGGTTCGTTAAGTGGTGAACACGGTGACGGACGGGTAAGAGCAGAATTCATCCCCTTGATGATCGGTGAAAAAAATTACCAGCTACTCAAAGAGGTGAAAAAGGCCTGGGATCCAAAAGGCATTTTTAATCCGGGAAAAATTGTCGATGCCCCGCCGATGAATACCGAATTGCGTTACGAGGCGGAGCAAGAAAACCCTGTTTTTGATACTGTTCTGGATTTTTCTGAAGTCGGAGGAATATTGAGAATGGCCGAAAAGTGTAATGGATCGGGAGATTGCCGCAAGCTCGAAGGCTCCGGCGGCACAATGTGTCCCAGCTACATGGCTACCCGCGACGAAAAAGATACCACCCGGGCACGTGCCAACGTGTTACGCGAATTTTTGACCCAGAACGGTAAAACTCAACGCCCATTTGATCAAAAAGAGATCTTCGAAGTATTAGACCTTTGTCTTTCTTGTAAAGGCTGTACCTCAGAGTGCCCCTCCAGTGTGGATATGTCTTCAATGAAAGCGGAATTTCTGCATCAATATTACAAAACCAATCGCCGGCCTTTAAGTAATCGGGTCTTTGGCAATTTTAGCCAACTGGCTAAATTAGCCATGTTAACTCCAAATCTTGCCAACCGGGCAAACGCTAACCCATTTTTGGGCGGAATGATCAGGCAGTTATCAGGTGTAGCAAAGTCTCGTTCATTACCAAAGTTCTCCAGACAATCCCTGCGCTCCTGGTACCGCAAAAACTACAAAAACCCCGCACATCCTATCGGTCAGGTATACTTCTTTTGCGATGAATTTACTAATTACAACGACGCCCATATTGGCAGTAAGGCCATTCAATTACTGACCAGGCTTGGCTACGCAGTAATTATTCCCAATCACCCTGAAAGCGGAAGGGCACCGATCTCAAAAGGCATGTTGACCAAGGCCAAAAAGTTAGCAGACAAAAATGTGGCGATCTTTTCTCCATTGGTAAATGAAAAAACGCCGCTGATAGGCATTGAACCATCTGCTATTCTAAGTTTTCGCGATGAATATCCCCGGTTGGTTAGAAAAGAATCCGCAAAAAAATTAGCCAAAAACACTTTTATGATCGATGAATTTTTAGAAAGCGAGACGATAAAGGGAAACATCTCTGCCGATGCTTTTACCGAAGAGCACCAACACATTTTGCTGCACGGACACTGCCATCAGAAGGCCTTGTCAAATATATTACCAACTGTTTCTATGCTCTCATTGCCCGGCAATTATCACGTAGAGATCATTCCTTCGGGCTGTTGCGGGATGGCAGGTTCATTTGGTTATGAAGCAGAACACTATGACATCAGCATGCAAATCGGAGAATTGGTTTTGTTCCCTGCCGTCCGAAAGGCCCGTAGTGAAACCCTTATCGCTGCCCCCGGAACCAGTTGTAGACATCAGATCCTGGATGGTACCCAACGGATAGCAAAACATCCCGTAGAAATATTGTACGAAGCGCTGATATAGATTTCAACAAATCTAGCGTCTAGCGTCTAGCGTCTAGCGTCTAGCGTCTAGCGTCTAGCGTCAAAATACTAAATTAACGACAAGTGCTCATTCGTTCAAAAAAGTCCACCAACATGGGATATTCTTCATAATAAAAAAAGGAGTGCTTATCACTCGCCATGTTCTTCATGTGATCGATCGAGGCCTTCCTTACTGCCTCACTAAAGCGATCATGATAAGGGGACAATCGCCCGGTATAAATACTAAAAACGTGTACGGGCTCTACTTCATTCACAGGATCACCTTTTTTGAGTTTTTCTATGTTTTCAAGATCTTCCTGAAAGCCGAATCCGCGGGAATGTGCGTGAGGGTCACCATCGGAAATCAGCACAAAATACTTTGGAATGCCGGGGTGAGAATGACGGCTAAACTCCTTGTAGGCAAGACTAATCCCGGCGTGAATATCTGTGGCAAACACCATAGTTGGAATATGCAGGGCTTCAATAACCGTTTCCATTTCACCGGTATCACCCGTCAGTGGTAAAACAACCCGTGCACCTCGATTAAAGGTAATGATACCAATTTTCAAATTTGTTTCGTGTAATTCAAAAGTACCGGTAATGGCTTCCAATGCGGTGATGATCTCTCCTAGGTAAGCCCTCTCACTGCCGGAAAAATCTACTGCAATGATAATATTCATCGGGCAAGAAGGCTGAATGCGGCTCCCCTGCCCCATTAAATGACAAGGTAATGCAGTAAGCAAAAAGAAAATAAGAAAAAGATAGCTGTATTTTCTAAACATACGCTCAAATTTTGTTCGGCATTTTGGAAGAGCCCTATGAATATAATATGTTTTTCGCTGGAATGAGAAAATTTTTACGGGTTCGATAGATTAAATTCCCCAATTGCAATTATCTACACAAATACCCTCAGGGCATTCCAGAAATGGATAGTGACAAAACTTTCGTTAGCCTATGAAATAAATCAACTTTCTTTTCTAGTTTTAACAATACTTTTCGATCGTAATTTACATAAAATTTGCTCGGATATGTCTGAAAAGAACGCCAAAAGCTTATACGCTGAAGCCAATACACTAATGGATGCGATTGACGAGGAGGTGAACCGCCCGGAAGAAGATGCGATCAGACATTTTATTTGTCATAATTCTCGTCAGTGTATTCAAAACTACTTGAGTGGTTTTTTGCTGGAAAACGGGGTATCCCCTGCTACTCCGACCACTTTAGACATGGCTCCATCATTCAATACGTGGATAGTGTAGGTGGTATCCCCTGCTACTCCGACCACTTTAGACAGCTTGCTGGAACAATGTAAAAAGGTAGATAACCGTTTTGAAAAGATCGACTTGTCTCCCATCAATTGCCGTTTTGAAACCTACGTAGAGGATCATTGTGAGGATATAAAAAAGGTAACGGAGTGTTTTCAAATTGCGCGGCAAATCAAAGGCCTAATTGAGCATGGGTAGACATGATCAGGCAGCCTTTTCGATGAACTGCATTTCGTAAAGTCTTTTATAATAGCCTTCATCTATTTTCAATAAATCTTCGTGGCTGCCAAATTCCTTCACTTCGCCTTTGTCTAGTACCAAAATGTTGTCTGCATGCCGGATCGTTGATAACCGGTGGGCAATGATGATCGAGGTTCTCTTTTTAATTAAAGTTTCAATGGCAAATTGAATAACTGATTCTGTTTCCGGATCAACGGAAGATGTTGCTTCGTCAAGGATTAAGATCTCCGGGTCAAAAACAAGAGCCCTTATGAAGGAGATCAATTGCCGTTGCCCCATAGAAAGGGTAGCACCTCTTTCCATTACTTGATAATCATAGCCTCCGGGTAGTTTCCTAATGAAATCGTGGGCCCCGATCATTTTAGCGGCCTCCACTACTTCTGCCTTTGAGATTTTCTCATCCAATAGTGTGATATTTTCCAGTACTGATCCGGAAAAAAGAAAAACATCCTGCAAAACCATACCTAACTTTTGCCGGAAAGCATTCAACTCATAGTCCTTAATATTTTTGTCATCAATGAATATAGCTCCCTTTTGAATCTCGTAGAAACGGTTGAGCAGGTTAATGATGGTGGTTTTTCCAGATCCGGTACTACCTACAATAGCAAGGGTTTGACCAGGTGCTATATGGAAAGAAACATCTTTTAGGACAAAGTCTTTTTCATTGTAAGCGAACCAGACCCGATTAAATTCTACCGAACCTTTAACACTTGCCGGGGTAGACTGCCCTTCATCTTTGATAGGGTTTTTCTTATCTAACAAAGAAAAAACCCTCTCCGCTGCCACTAAGCCCATTTGTAGTTGATTAAACCGGTCAGCAAGCATTCGGATCGGCCTGAAAAGCATGGATAAATACAACGGGAATGCTACCAATGTTCCCAATGAAACTTCGTTTCGGATCGCCTCGCCGGCTCCCCACCAAACCATGAGTGCCAAAGCTGCTGCCTGGATAATCTCTACTGCCGGAAAAAAAACAGCATAATACAAAATAGAATCAAGGTTAGCCTGAGTGTATTCTCGGTTGATCTTTCTGAATTTTTCAGCCTCCTGCTTTTCCGCATTAAAAATCTGAACAATCCGCATACCTGTAATGCGCTCCTGCAAAAAAGCATTCATTTTTGCAATATTCGCTCTTACTACTTGGTAGGCTTTTTTCACCTTCTCCTTAAAAATATAACCGGCAATTAGTAGGAAAGGAAAAGTAGTCAAACAGATCAACGTCAATTTCCAACTCGTGAAAAGCATGATGCCCAACACTGCAAATAGTGCCAGCAAATCCGCAATTATCGTAATAGCGCCCTGTGAAAAAACCGTATTAATAGCTTCTATATCATTAATGGTACGGGTAGTTGCTGTGCCGATCGGGGTACGGTCGAAATAACTAAGGTGCAAGCGCGTAATATGCCTGAACACTGTTACCCTCAAATCTTTCACAACGGATTGCCCCAGTAAATTCGTGGAATAGACGAATAAATACTGAAAAAAAGCTTCTACGATAAGAATCCCAAAAATGATGACAGCAACTAAGGTCAAACCCGCAATGTCGTTGTTGAAAATGTAATCATCTACCATTTCCTTCACCAAATAAGGTCTGGCAATAGCTAATGGCGCCAATAAGACGGCTAAAAGGATAGCAAAGAACAGCAACCAACGGTAAGGACTGGCAAGCTTTAACACTCTTTTAAAGATGAAAAAATCAATCTTATTTCTATCCAATGATGCCATAACAATGAAGGATATCCAATCTATTTCATAAAACTACTTATTATGTACAAAAATCGCTTTACATTGTTTTGTAATCAAGCAGGATATTGGAAATATGTAGACGATTGTTCTTGAGTCCTAACGATCACGTTCAAGCTGCTTCTTTCATCAAGTCTTCTTCTGCAAAGCTTAGGTATGTATTTCCGGCAATAATAATATGGTCTATCACACTGATCCCTAATAAATGACCACTATCAATCAATCGGTTTGTCAAAAGAATATCGGCTTTGCTGGGCTCCGGTTCGCCTGAGGGATGATTATGACACAAGATTATGGCCGTAGCATTGCTTTCAATCGCCTTTTTAAAAATGATCCGGTGATCAACTATGGTTTTGTCCAAACCTCCAACGCTGATCAATTTTCGATCCAGCAGGCGTTTTCTGGTGTTAAGCAGTAGTATCCAAAATTCTTCGTGATCCAAATCTGCAAGGAAAGGAAACATAGTATGATAAGCATCATGGGAATTGAGAATCCAGTCTTTGTCTTTTCTTTCGAAATTTCTTTTTCGATTTGCCAATTCTACTGTTGCGGCAATGCTGATAGCTTTTGCCTGACCTATGCCCTTGAATTTCATCAATTCGTGAACGCCAAGTTTACTCAAGGCATGAAGGTCATTGTTTACCGAATTCAAAATTCTCTTTGACAGGTCCAACACCGTTTCTTGCTTAGTGCCTGAACCCAGTATAATGGCCAATAATTCGGCATTGGAAAGTGCGTTCCTGCCTTTTTGCAATAACTTCTCGCGGGGCTTGTCTTCGTTGGCCCACGATTTTAAAGGTAAATTTTTACTATTTGAGATTGGAATTAATTTCATACCCTAAATATACAAAAAATTTATTTTAATTAAAAATAAAACACAATTTATTACAAAAAGCTTCTATTTTGTTTTTCGGTTATTCAACACTAATTTGTCTTTTTAAAGGCAACAAAGGATTACAGCATGGAGATAAGAAAAGCCGGATATCGATTAAACAAAAGCGAGAGATTGAAAGAAAAGAAGGTTTTTGAGGAGCTGTTTAAAAATGGGAAATCACTAAAAGCCTATCCGTTGCGTTTGGTTTGGCTGGAAAGAGTATTGCCGGCTGACAGTCCTCCCCTAAAGTTTGGAATAGCAGTACCTAAGCGAAAATTTTCGAAAGCTACTCAAAGGAACAGGATCAAGCGGCTAATCCGAGAAGCCTATCGCCTCAACAAAAAAGTACTTTGGAATACGGCCAAAAAAAACGAAAGGCAATTATTCATTTTGATAATCTATACGGGAAAAGAAGAGTTTTCATTAAAAGACATTGTTTCTGCCCTGAAAAAGATATTGAAAAAGCTAAACCAAAAAATAAAACATACGGCCAACCAAAAGCAGTCTTCAGGGCTTCTTTGAACAAAGCATAAATCACATGGAAATACGCTGCATCTTCATTTTATTATTAGTAAACTGTTATTCCTTATGCACTGCCCAAAAGGTACTGCAAATTGAGAAAGCAGGCAGCTTTAAGGTACAAAAGATCTTTATCGGACAAACTATTGATTACAAGCTGGAAGGAAACGATTACTTTATAGAGGGAGTGATCGAAGATCTTGACATTGAGAATCAGGTTATCGTCCTTGCTGACCGGTACGTAACTTTAAAAGATATTGTCGCTCTAAGATATCCACGTTCCTGGCCGCAGGGAGTCAGTAAATCTTTGTTATGGTTTGGTGTAGGGTGGTCATTCTTTGCTGTCGTGGGTACTGCTACAGATGGAGAAAGTTCAACTTCTTACCAGTGGTCTGATGCGGTAGTTTCTGCCTCTTCCTTAACTAGTTCGTTTTTGGTTTCCAAAATTTCCAGGTACAAAAAGATAAAAATAGGCAAAAGGAGAAGGCTTAGACTACTTGACATCAACTTTAGCCCCCCTGAATAAAACTCCCTCCGAAAGGTAATTTTTACGCCTTTCGCTTGCAAAATCCCCAAAATATCACTACCGTTTCTTTGTAATAAACTACCGGTAACCTGTCTAAGTTCCCGTTTAAATAAAAGGTAAGATTTTTTATTATATAAAATATACTAAGGTGTTCATTCACTTTTTAACTTTGTGATAACAAAAAAGCCACACCTTTCGGTGTGGCCTCTCGCTAATAACAAATCATAATCTCATGAAAATAAGACGACCTAACTTTTTAAGAAACGAATTCTAATTTCTTTTTATTATTGATCCTCAATAATTATAGTCTTTTCTACGTAATCTCGTGAAATTTGTTGTTTAAACAAATATAAGTTTATATTAGTTTCAAAACAATGAAACAGTTAACATTTTTTTGACATCTATTTCCACCACAATTTCAACCCTTTCTAGAGATGCTCCTCACTCCGTAGAGTGAGGAGCCACAAGTTTATGGGAATATGATTACTCAACAATTATTTTGCCAACGTTTAAAATTGTATTTCCAGCCACTAGTTTGTATACGTATAGCCCGGAGGATAAATTACTCCCGTCGAATTTGAAGCGATTACCATTTACCCTTTGAGTTCTTAAACGCTTACCTGAATAATCCCATAATTCGAAGTAAAGATCTCTTTGAAAAACGGGATCATCAGATTTTATTTCAAAAGTTGCGACTTCTTTAAAAGGATTTGGTTGGACGGTTACCTCTACACCGGGTAAATTACTCTTTTCATTGGTAGAGACTACTCTGATATCTGTTTCAACAAAATCAGCATAGTCCCCTTCTCCTATAGTATGGCTCACGGTATTCGTAATAACAGGAGCTTGATTTTCAAAGAAAACAGCAGCACGGTGATCAATAGTCATTCCGGGTTCATTTCCCTGATTTTGTTTTACTGAATAAGTCAAGTACCCTGTTGAAGTTGGTGAACCAGTGCTGCTGTTTGGCGTCAAGGAGAGATCTTCGAAGGTAAATTTGAGGATTCCCTCATCATAAACTTCGAAGCGATAGGGATGACTACTAGAGCCAGGTTGGACGGTTCTAATGTCTAACCCAACAGGAAGCGTGTCTCTGATTACTACCCTATCAATGACATCCGTACTGTTGTTACTGTAGATAATAGTATACTTTAAATCGGTGTTGGGCGAGATGAATGCATCATCGCCATAGCCTTTGGGATAGCCTCTCAACCCTACAGTTTGTCCGGATGTACTAATCTCCTGAACGTCAATTGAAATATATGGATCTAAATCATTTTCTGGAAACTGCGTAACAAAGCCGGTTTGTATCACACCTTCGTTGTTACAACCTTCAATAGCTAAAGTCGGAAAACTCCTTCCGGGGTGTCCGGGTGATTGCTCTACAATGATCCGGTGAGTCTCTCCATTAGCGGGAAAAGCCGGAGTCGCAAAAGTCTTATCTGAGGGCAATTGTACCGGACTTTCCCAAAATATTACATCAGCTTCGATCACCACTGCTTTACTGGGGGTCTGCATATCGCCATCCCCAACATTTTTAATCGTAAACTGAACACTATCCTCGATACAAGTCCCGGAGACAACTACGCTGGACCGATCCCAATTCGGATCAGGTTCCGTGCATAATGTATCGGGGAAAATATGAGCGGATATGAAAGAGGACTGGTTCTGAGCGATCCCTTCACAAGCCAGTGAAGTGGAAATAGAAAAGGAACCACACTCCGAAACATCCAAGTCGCCCAAGTCGAATGTATACAAACTATCTTTCTTACTTGAAAAAGGTATTTGCGATGATTCGAACGAAAGTTCATTATCAAATACCACCTCAACGTAAGCATCTTCTGCCACGGCAGTACCAAGATTGCAATAACTTAGCGTGTATACGACCTCTGAGCAAACTGCCAAAAACGGGGCACTTACGTCTATTTCAAGGTACGGGCAATTAATTTCAGGTGCTACGGGAAAATTAACCTGGTCCGTTGTATCGTAGAATTCAGTTACATTAACTTCATAACCCTGAATACAAGTTTTCCAATAACTGGTAATGGGAAGTACGTTGACTGTATACTCTCCCGTATCAACACGCATGATGAAAACGCCATTTTCATCAGTGGATGCGTAGTAGGTATTATCTTCGCTGACTGCCTCTACTAACCAGCCTTCCTTTGGTAAATTTCCTGTTGGTTCAAAATTATTACAGAATTCTCCGAAAATAGAACCTTTGATGTAGCTCGTAATAGTATTGCCTGCTCCGTCTGTTTTTACCAGTGATAGATCATTAATAAAACTTAACAAAGCGGAATTAAATCCGGTTATTATGTAGCCTCCGTCGTGAGTGGATACAATATCCTGCCCTGAATCGGTATTCAATGGATGCCCGGCAGTATTGTACCACAATTGCTCACCATCGCTGGAAACTCCTGCTAATAATATATCTATATTGATACCGGCTGCCCGCTCAGCAAATCCGGTTATAACCAGGCTGCCATCTTCTAATTCCGTGATAGCATTACTTACTTCTCCAAGATCATTTTCACCTGGTACTTTTATCGTTGTTAACCAAAGTTGTTCTCCTGCTGTATTGAATTTAGCGACAAAGGCGTCACTATTATCACCAATCGATCCGCAAATGGCAATATTTCCATCACTCGTGGTGATTATTGCATTGCCAACTTCATTCTCCATCGTTTTGATATCCTCTGACCAGACTTCATTCCCTTCGCTGTCTAATCCTCTTACAGCTACCTCATTATCGAAACCTCCAACTCTTTCCGTTTTTCCTACAAAGGCATATCCATTATCCAGCGTAGCAATACTGTTAATCCGGTCGTCCTGCTCAGGATCACCGTATACTTTTAGCCATTCCTGCTCGCCATCATCTGATATCTTAAGTAGAAGGAAATCACTATTACCAGTATCGGAATTTCTTGATTCTCCTGCTATCAAATAACCTCCCTCAACACCGGGTGTAATACTCAGCCCCATATCATCCTGCCCGCCATCAATGATCTTACTCCAGATCAGTTGACCGTTAGCACTGATTTTAAGTACGAATACATCACGATCATTCCCGGGAGATTCTTCAATCTCTCCAACTATTACAAAAGTACCATCACTCGCCTGGATAACATCGTACGCTTGTTCGCGAAATGCTTCGTCATAAACTTCCGACCAGACTTCAAAGCCGTCAACATCCGTTTTAACCACATATACGTCCAGGTCGTTGTCATTACCAAATGACTCGCTGGAACCTACGGCCAGATAACCTAAATCTATCGTTTGAATAATAGCATGACCTTCATCAGGACGTTGGTTTCCACCGAAAGACCGTTCCCAACCCTGGGCTCTTACTCCCTGCAAACCAACAAGACCAATCAACAGCAAGAACATTGTTCTTAACTGGTATATTCGGTCGATATTTGAAGGTCTTAAAATCATGAGTGATGTCGTTTCTATTATTTACATTACAAAAGTGATGTTAAAGACAAGGAAAAACAAGGACAATTTTCGATATTTGTTGATAAAAAAACACCCATTTTACGCTTTAAAAAATATTCAAAAAACTAAAAATAAGCAACTTAAATCAAAAAATCTGTTGAAAAATACAATTTGAATAAATTATGCAAAACAGTCAGTTAATTGCTGTCTTAAAGACATTTTCCGCAAAAGAAATCCGTGAATTAAAAAAATGGCTGGCATCTCCTTTCCATAACCAACGGGCTGATGTAATCAAACTCTTTGAATACTTAGTGAAGAAAGACCATCTACATAGACCCGAATTGATTACAAAAAACAAAGTTTTCAGCAAAATATTTCCCAAAGAACCATTTGATGATGCCAGATTCCGACAAACTATGCATTTCCTTCTCAAGAGCATTGAAGAGTATCTTTCTTACACCGAACTGAATAAAGACCAGACCCAGAAAGAACTCGCCCTGGCTACCGTTTTTCGACAGAGGAACCTGAATAAATGCTTTGAAAAGTCAATCGATCGAATTCAGAAGACCCAATACAATGATGATCACCGGGATTCCAACTACTTATACAATGCCTATTTACTCCAAGAGGATAAGTTTTCTTATCTCGCTCT
>CAZHNG010000020.1:0-34748 GCA_964533785.1 uncultured Saprospiraceae bacterium
GCGGTTTGTTGTCTAAAATCTAGCGTCTAGTGTCTAGCGTCAAAAGTCCAATTTTAATAGGAAGGATGAATTTTAAAATGCAGTTACTATTTTTACCCCAATAACAAAATGACAGTATGAGGAATTCGATTATTTTGCTTTTAATTGTGAGTGTATTTGCAGGGATGAGTTGCACGCCTAAATTGAGTACGTCAATGAAAAAAAATCCGGAATTAGTAAATAAAGCCAATGAGCTTGCGCAAGAGAATATTATTATTGACGGCCACGTAGACCTGCCTTACCGTCTTGATGTAAAGAACTTTAGGCTAACTAAGGAATTTATCGGAATTCCCATTGAATCCGAAGAAGGGGATTTTGATTTTGTACGTGCAAAAAAAGGAGGACTAACGGCTCCTTTTATGTCTATTTATATACCTGCATCCTACCAGGAGACTGGCGGCGCAAAGGCGTTTGCAGATTCTTTGATCGATATGGTCAACAATATTGCTAGGGAATTACCGGATTATTACGGGGTAGCTACCTCGCCGGATGAAATTGAACAAATTGTTGCTGAAGGAAAAATCGCTTTACCAATGGGAATGGAGAATGGTGCTCCTGTCGGTGATGACTTGAGCAATGTACAATATTTCTACGACCGGGGCATCAGGTATATCACTCTTACCCATTCTAAAGATAATCAGATCTGCGATTCATCGTACGACACCACAGGTACCTGGGGTGGCCTGAGTCCTTACGGAAGGGAAGTGGTGAAGGAGATGAATAAAGTAGGCATCATGGTGGATGTCTCCCACGTATCCGACGAAACTTTTTACCAGGTTATGGAAATTACGGAAGCGCCGGTTATTGCTTCTCATTCTTCTTGCCGGAAGTTCACTCCGGGTTTCGAAAGAAATATGAGTGATGATATGATCAAAAAATTAGGGGAAAACGGTGGCGTCATTCACGTCAATTTTGGTTCCACTTTTCTGGACGGAAGCTTAGCCAACCAAAAACTCAGAAAATACCAAACGGAAAAAAGAGCCGAGTTATTGAATTTACTGACCGAAAAAGGCTTGAGAAATTCGGACCCGGCAGCACAACCCATCATTGATGCGTTTGTGAAGGAAAACCCAGATCTTTTTTCCGATGTAGAAATGGTAGCGAACCATATTGATCACATTGTGAAAATTGCCGGAATAGATCACGTAGGGTTTGGATCGGACTTTGATGGTGTGGGAGATTCTCTGCCGGTAGGCCTGAAAGATGTCTCCCAATATCCTAATCTGATATTCGTATTATTACAACGGGGATATTCAGAAGAGGATATTGCCAAAATTTGCTACAAAAATACTTTTAGAGTTTGGAAGCAAGTAGAAGAAGTAGCTCAGCGATTACAATGAAATTGAAGTATTAATTTAGACCTATGAAAAACTACCTTTTATCAATCATATTGTTGGTTGCGATCAGTTCGGCCCTTTTTGGCCAAGATGCAGACAGTATAAGTGTTGACACTACCATTTACAGCGTACTGGAGCAAATGCCTCGCTTTCCTGCCTGCGAAAAATTGGATACGACAATAGAAGCCAAAAATGCCTGTGCTCAGATCGCACTACTCTCTTTTATGAACCAGAATATCGTTTATCCGGTCGAGGCCCGGCAAAAGAATGCGTCGGGTATGGTGGTCGTAAAATTTGTGGTGGAAAAGGACGGTTCGATCTCTTCGCCTAAAATTATGCGTGACGTTGAAGGGGGTTGCGGCCTGGAAGTGCTCAGAGTACTGAATGCCATGAATAATGCACAGATCAAATGGGTACCCGGTATGCTGGACGCCAAACCGGTCCGGGCTTATTTTACGCTTCCGATCCGTTTCCGGCTGGAAGAAGCTCCGCCTTTTACCATGATCGGCAATGATTCGGTCTGGGTAGAATTTGATACGCCCCTGGAATATGAAGGGGGGTATACCGCCTTATCCACTTACCTTAATGAAAAAGTCAAGTATCCGGAAGCACTTCAAGACAGTTGTCTAATCGGAAAGGTAGAAATAAAACTGTTGGTTGATCGCCGGGGGAAAGTGCGGGTTCTGGATCTGGTGGATCTCAACAATCTGGGCTTTGACTTTTGGTACGCGGCAACGGATGCAGTGACTTCAACCATCGGAAAATGGAAAGTTGCTACCTACGAAGGGCAAAAAGTACCCGCATCTTACGATATTTCTATTTCGTTCGTTCCTGAATCTTCAGTTTGTCAAAATGTAGTAGACCAGTATAATCAAGCCATCGAATTGGTTAATGAGGGTACGGCACTTTTTGGTAATGATGAGCAGGAAGCAGGGATTGAAAAGATGTCGGAAGCACTTGCCTTGTTTCCCGATGATGCGGAGTTTTTATTGATCAGAGGTCAGGCGTATTTAGATCAAAATAATTTCGAGGCAGCGTGTACTGATCTCAGTCGAGCCAAGGACATTGCTCTAATTGATTGGTATGATAATATTTTACCGATCATTTGTAAAATGAAGCAGGAAGATCCTGATGAAAATTAGTGTTCACCATTTTTCCAGCTTCGTAGTTAATACCTGTTGATCGGAAGTGAAGTGAAATTTTATCTCTTCAAATTTTGGCAAGCGCCATTTTGTTCTTGGCTTTCTGGAAAAGGCGTAAGGTTCGGAAGGTATGCCAAAAAAGTTTTTATCGAGTAGGCCGTTACCGTTTTCATCGTGAAAAAGAGCAATGGCATATTCTCCATAGGGTAATGCATGAATGACGAGGCTTTGATTAGGAGACTTGCGGGTTACGTCATATCGTTCAATAATAGCTCGTTCCTTGATCAGGAAATTTTCTTTTGAATTGTATATACCTACCCAAATGATACCTTGGTCCGTCCTGATGTTATTTACGTTTAAAACAAGCTTACCATTTCTGCTTTTATGAGAATTCATCAACAGTAAGCAACCAAATAATAAGCAGAAATGAGTGAACTTAAAATTCATACTTAAATATATCGCCTTTTTCGATTAACTGCTGTCCTAATCATGACGGACATCCTATTCTTAAGATTTTTTTAACGCTGTACTAAAACCGTAGGTAATCATTGTTCCGCTTTTGCAATGTGCTCAGGTCGCCCGGTTAGCAGATGTGGTTTCTTTAAGTAAGGTGAAATATCATAGCTTTTTTTGGCAAGTATAACATTATCAATTTTTTACGATTATTTTTTTGAGGGATTACGCAGTTTTTATGCGTCACAAATATTGGGGATTTTACATAACCCTGGGGGAATAAATTATACTTTTACAAATGTAATCGCAAATATTTGCTGACACTACAATTTTCTAGAAACGAATATACGTTCTCCCTTATCTTTTAAAATGCTACAAAAATCGATCTAAAATTAATTTGAATTTTTCTATTTCTTTAGAAAGTCTTATTGATTTTAATGCTACAGAAAATCTCTATTCACAGAGTGCTAATCTTTGATGAGTTTCCACATACCAAAAAGGACGGAGATTACTCCGCTATTCCAAAGCTTACATCTCGATTTAAGATATAACTTATTTTGTATTTTTATTTTAATTTGATTAAATTAAAGCGAAAATACGTGGGACAAATTTTTACACTATCTTGTTTATGCTACAGTTTTTATTGTTGATTATCATTTCAATAACTCCGGTGTAAAAAATTTCTCATTATAAGTTTTTATTGAAGATTAAAATTTTGGCCAAACAGTGTTGTTTCATTTATTATAACACTGGTGGTTTTATGGAAATGGTAAACGCAAATTATGCAAATTTTGAAGGAGCTTGCCTATGTAATTGGTAGCCACAAGTTGCGGACACTTGACATCATCGAAGAAGGTACAGAACCCAAAACTAAAGTCTTGCAGTTTTATGAAGGAATTTTGGATGGGAAATTTGAAAGTGACGATGATGCTGCACATTATTTTTATCAAAAAGATAAAAGTTATTCTGGTTACCAAAAGCTAAAGGCTAATCTTAAATCCAGGATGATTAATACGCTTTTCTTCATCGATATGAAGGAGGCCTCTAATTTTGAGAGACAAAAGGCTTACAACATTTGTCACAGAGAATGGGTTGCAGCCAAGATCTTGATCGGTAAAAATGCTCGTAACGCAGGAGTAAGCTTGTGTCATAAGCTGCTTAAAGCGGCCAAAAAGTATGAGATTACGGATCTTGTTTTAGATATATCGAGGACATTGAGGTTGCACTACGGCGCCAGATTAGGCGATCAGAAGAAATTTGACCAATATAATGCAATATATAAAGAATACGAGCCGCTTTGGAGGAGTGAAAACCTTGCTGAAGAACTGTATACAGAATTGATCACTAAATATGTAAACAGTAAAGCCACTAAAGATGAGCTTCACGAAAAGGCTAAAGCTTATTACGACTTGGTGAGGGATGCCATGGAAAAATACGATTCATACCGGCTCCACCTTTGCGGCAGTATGATAAAAATCATGATCCACACCAGTATTAATGACAGTAAAAGTACGGTAGTGGCTTGTAAGGAAGCTATAGATTTTTTCAAAAAGAAGAAGTATAAAGCAACTACTCCCTTACAGATATACTATTATCAATTGCTGGTTGAATATACACAATTGAAAATGTATAAGGAAGGCGAAGAAGCTGCTAAAACCTGCCTTTCTTTCATGGATGAAGGGAATTATAACTGGTTCAAGTACCGGGAACTGTATTTAATGCTTTCGTTTCACACGAAGCGCTACAAGAAAGCTTACGATATTTTTGTGACAACGGTCAATCATTCGCGGTTCCAGTTCCTGCCCAAAAGCTTAAAAGAGTTATGGCGTATTTTTGAAGCTTATTTGCACTATTTGATCGAGTTGGAAAAAGTAGAATCAGATCCTAAAGATAAGAATTTCAATAAATTCAGGTTGGGTCGTTTTTTAAACGATATGCCAATCTTTTCCAAGGATAAAAGGGGGATGAACATACCGATATTGGTCATCCACATTTTATTCATGATCCACCAACGCAAGTACAGTGATGCGATCGACCGAATTGAAGCTATTGAGAAATATTGTGCCAGGCATTTGCGCAAGAATGATACTTTTAGAAGCAATTGTTTTATCCGAATGCTTATGAAGATCCCTGGCAGTAGCTTTCATAAAGCTGGAGTGATCCGAAAGGCTAAACCATACCTTGATAAATTGATGAACACCCCCCTGGATGTTGCACATCAAACACATGAAATTGAGATTATTCCCTACGAGGATCTATGGGAAATGACCCTCGAAACTTTGGATAATAAATTTCATCATGTGAAAAAAAGATCGCGCAAGGCGAATAGTACGGTTTAAACCGTACACAGAGCATTAATCTCGACCGATTTTTGCAAAGAGCATAATAATAAGACGGCTATTCATACCATACGCAATTGTTTGAAACACTTGCTGTGACCTAAATAGTATTATCAGTACTCGACCTCCCACATTAGGAAAGCATTTTACACTATCGAAACACAAAAACTAGGTTCAGACTAAAGAGTTATGCGAGTTTTATACGCATTCCGTGCCACACGCATTACCCTGTACTCTTAGTTGGAAAATGATTATTAAAAGTGTAAAAATGTGATTCCATGAAACAAATTTGCAAACCTATGTTTGGTGTCATTGTCGTAGACATTGGTATCTAAACAGGAACTAATCCAAACAAAAACGGACGGTTGCTCATGCAGCACCTCCGTTTTTGGCTTTTTAGGAAAGAACCTAATCTACTTCTTCATAATCGATATAATCTCCTTCGTCATCAGGCTGAGAGCGGTTAATATTTTGGTTATTATCAGGCCCCTTGGGAGGCGGTAGTGCAAAAAACCGTTTGTAAAGAAAATAAATAATAATACCGGTAATTAACCATTTTAACAAAAACATATACAACGCTTTTAGCAAAAATACACTCCTCTTAAAGGACTTGGTAATATTTTATTACTTTTGTTGCTCGTATTTTTCTCAGAAACTTAACATATCGATGAATCAAAGAAAAGTACTGGATTTAGCCGGGTGGATCGTTTTTGCCATCGCCTTTACTGTGTATTTTTTATCTGCAGAACGGACGGGAAGTCTTTGGGATTGTGGAGAATTTATTTTGGGTGCCTATAAACTGCAGGTAGTCCACCCGCCTGGAGCACCGCTTTTTCTGATTGTTGGCCGGTTATTCACCTGGATAGCAGAGCTGGTTTCCAGTAATCCGGAAGACATTGCTTTTTCGGTAAACTTAATGTCTGGTATCTGCTCTGCCTTTGCCGCTATGTTTATATGTTGGGTAACCATGCGACTGGGAAAATTGACTCTTGTCGGCAGGGAAGAGAAGGCCGACCAGGCACAGCAAATCGCACTCGCCGGTGCAGGTATTGCAGCGGGTTTGGCCACTGCTTTTACTACTTCCGTTTGGTTTTCAGCGGTAGAAGGGGAGGTTTATGCTATGTCTACCTTTTTTACGGCTTTAACCCTTTGGTCAATGATCAAGTGGTATACTTTACCCGATACTCCGATGGCAGATCGCTGGCTTTTGTTCACTTTCTATTCTGCCGGTCTTTCCATAGGCGTGCACTTATTAAGTATACTAACCTTTCCGGCTTTGGCACTCTTCTACTATTTTAAAAAGTATAAAAATCCAAGCTTTGCCGGTATTTTGGTGGCTGGCGCATTGGGTGTCCTAACGATCGTCGCTATACAGAAATTAGTCATAACCGGCATACCCAGCTTGTGGTATTTTATGGAAATGGCCATGGTAAACTCCTTCGGCCTGCCATTTCATTCCGGTTTAATTCCAACTATTCTTATTGTAGGCTTAGTCATCTTCCTGGGATTGCGAATGGCTCATTTGAGAAAAAGTCATCTGCTGCAACACATTACGGTTGCTGCCGCTTTAGTAGTCATTGGTTTTTCTACCATTGCGGTTGTTGTGATCAGGGCCAACGCCGAACCGCCGGTTAATATGAACGCTCCCACGGACGCAACCAGGTTGTTGCCCTACCTCAACCGGGAACAATACGGCGAAAGGGCCTTACTCAGCGGCCCTCATTTCGATGCTAAAGGTCAACCCGAATACGTTGTAACAGATCGTTATGGCCGAAAAGGGGATCAATACGAAATTGTTGACCGCAAAGTAAAAATTGAATACCCGGAATCGGATAAGATGTTTTTCCCGCGAATGGGAGACAATACACAGGGCAGACCCCGCTATTACAAAATGTGGCTGGGCTTGGATCCTGATGCCCCTCTTCCCTACGGTAGACCAAACTTTGGGGATAATATTACTTTTTTACTGAGGTACCAGTTGGGGTGGATGTACTGGCGCTATTTCATGTGGAATTTTGCCGGCCGTCAAAATGGAGATCAGGGGTTTTACGCCTGGGATAAATCCAGTGGCAATTGGCTATCCGGGATTCCTTTTATCGATAATATGCGGCTAGGGAACCAAAGTGAAATAACTGATACAATGGCCAATCATAAAGCGAGAAACAAATATTACTTGCTGCCTTTTATTTTTGGACTGATCGGGCTGTTCTTCCACTTTAATAAAAATCGTAATGACGCCCTGGGGCTTTTGGCTTTATTCATAATAACGGGTATCGGTATTATTATCTACTCCAACCAGCCTCCGAACGAACCCAGAGAAAGAGATTACGTATTAGTAGGCTCCTTCTTTACCTATTGTATTTGGCTGGGCATGGCAGTACTGGCCTTATTCCAGTTATTTACGGATCAATTGAAACTGAGCCGGCCCGTAGGTGCCTCTTTTGCAAGCGTTTTAATTATGGTAGCCCCCATAATTATGCTGGTCGAAAACTTTGATGATCACGATAGAAGTGAACATAAAGCCTCCAGAGATTATGCCAGTAATTTTTTACAATCCTGTGCGCCGAATGCCATTATTTTTACTTACGGAGACAACGATACCTATCCATTGTGGTACGCCCAGGAAGTTGAAGGTATTCGTCCGGATGTAAGAGTGGTCAATCTAAGCCTGATCGCTGTAGATTGGTATATCGATCTGCTGCGCCGAAAGGTTAATGATTCGGAGGCTATAAAAATGTCCATTCCTCAGGAAGCTTACCGTGGTTATTTGCGTAACCAGTCTTTCCATTTGCCAAATGTGTACCGGGGCCGCGATAATAATCCACCCACGGCTGTCAAAGATCTGCTGGAAATGATCGGAAGGGATAACTCCAAAGCTACTGGTGGTCGTGCCGAGAGTATCTATGACACCAATAATGCTTACATTCCCGTTGACAGTGCGGAGGTTATGAAATATGGAGTTGTTAAACCGGCTGAAGCCGATAAGATTGTCAGAAGGATGCCACTGCAGCTCGCCGGAAAATCCTTTTTGACCAAAGATGAAATAGCGGTACTCGATATTATCGGGTCTAATTTGTGGGAACGTCCTGTTTATTTTGCGGTAACTTGCAGGCCGGAAAAAATGTTTGGCCTCAATGATTATATGCAATTGGAAGGTCTAGCTCTACGTCTGGTTCCCATAAAAGGACAAAGCGAAATGCAGTTTTTCGGTGTAGTAGGTTCCGGCAGCGTCAATAAAGAAGCTTTTTATGATAATTTCATGAACAAGTTTCAATGGGGGAATTTCGACAAAAAAGACTTATTCGTTGACAGAAGCTACATGCCCAGCGTACAGAGTATGCAACTAGGGGTACGCAGGACTGCTTATGCTTTCTTAGAAGCAGGAGATACGACCAAGGCAGTTGAAATGGTCGACCGGTACCTTGAAGCTTTTCCACACAAAAACTTCCCCTATGACTACAGCACAAATTTGATGCTGGGCGTCTACTATCAGGCAGGAGCTTACGATAAAGCCCGCCCACATACCGAGATATTGGCAGAAGAAATGTTGCAAAGATTAGCCTTTTATGATAGTCTGTCGCCCGACATACTAAATTCCAGCTATTATCAAGATAAACAATTGGCTGATGAAACGGTCCGGCAGGTGCTTCGGCAAGTAGCTCAAAGTGGCGATACGGCGTTTTTCGAGCAATTGCAAAAGGATTTCTCTTTGTACCTTGAGCAACCAACAGAACAGCAAACTGTTCCGGGGATTTTGAAGGATTAGCGTAACAATTAGTCTATGAAAGTTTGATGAACTGCCATTGGCGAAGATCGTACTGAATATATACAAAGAGAAGTAGTAGTAAGCTTTTGAAAGAGATATGGAATTGACCTGGTGCCCGGTTAGTTATTTAGTGTACCAAGCCATACAAAAGCTATCTAAACACTATTTATGAGAACAAATTTGCTTTTTATTATCCTTGTGTGGCTGTGCGGTATTAACGCAGCCTGGCCACAAGCAGAACCCTCTTTCCAATTAGAATCTACTGAAGAAGCTATTCCTTTTGCCGAAGGTATTACACCTGATGATTTACGTGAACATCTAACAACACTCGCTTCTGATGAATTTCAAGGAAGAGAAACAGGAACCGAAGGACAAAGAAAAGCTGCCCGGTATATTGCCGATGCATTCGCTCAACTTGGCTTTCCCAAGATTGGGGATCAAGACTCTTACTTTCAAAAAATTGCTTTCATTTCTGAAAATTGGGATGATATTTCTATCACCCTCAACGACACTATGGAATTGCGGCATCTATGGAATTATTATGCATACCTTTCTACTAATCAATCTGTTGAAACGACTGCTTTTAAAGAACTTGTCTTTCTTGGCTTCGGCATTGATGATGAAAGGTACAGCGATTATAAAAAAGCTGATGTAGCCGGTAAGGCGATCCTTATTTACGATGGCGAACCTGTTAATCAAAAAGGAGTTTCCCAGGTTACCCACACAACAGAACTTTCCGAATGGAGTACGAATTGGAAAATGAAATTAAAAGCCGCCCAAAGCAACGGTGTAACCCACGTATTCATTATTGACCGAAATTTCAGATCGAATGTAGCGGATGCAAGAAGAATAATTTTAAATCGTCGATTGAAATACGGAGAAGAAGAAGCAGTTGCTAACGATTTTGCCAATAATACCTTTATTACATCGGACATAGGTAGAGAAATTATCGGCAGTAGTATCAAAAAAGTATTGAAATCGAGGGCAAAAGCTGAAAAAAAAGGCAAACTGAAACCCGTAATATTACGTGTAAACATACGATTGACTCAGGAAAAATACGTTCGATCAATAACGGGGGAAAATGTTCTTGGTTTTATTGAGGGGAGCGATGAAGCCTTAAAAGATGAAGTAGTAATCGTGACGGCGCATTATGATCATTTGGGCATACGAGGTGAAGATATCTACAATGGGGCTGATGACAATGCATCGGGAACTTCTACCGTTCTCGAAGTAAGCCAGGCATTTGCGGAAGCTCAAAAAGCAGGCAAAGGCCCGCGGAGGAGTGTGCTCACCATGCTGGTGTCCGGTGAGGAAAAGGGACTGCTCGGCTCCGCTTTTTATGCAGATCATCCGGTTTTTCCACTCGCTAACACTATTGCAAATGTGAATGTAGACATGGTTGGCAGAGTAGACGAAAAACACCAGGATAATCCAAATTATATTTACGTGATTGGTTCCGACCGGTTAAGTACTGAACTGCACCAGATCAATGAACTGGCTAACCTGCAATACACTAAGCTTGAGCTTGATTATACTTACAATGCTGAAGACGATCCTAACCGTTATTATTATAGATCCGATCATTACAACTTCGCCGAAAAAGGTATTCCTGCGATCTTTTATTTTAACGGTACGCATGACGACTATCACCGGACTACTGACACTGTCGAAAAAATAAATTTTGACAAAATGGCGAAAATTGCGCGTTTGGTCTTTTTCACTACCTGGGAATTAGCAAACAGGGATAACCGGATCGTTGTAGATGTAAAAGAATAAATTTTCGTCTAAATAATGATGAAACAATGAATCCATCATTGTTAAATAAAAAAAGAGGCAGAAAACTCTACCTCTTAAATAACGAAGTGAGGTAAAACCAACTCTACCCCCCAATATGAGTTGGTCCCCTCACTCGCTTTGAGTTGATAAATCAACACAAAGATCTTCGATCGTACATAGTGCTTTATTGAATTAGAAGATGGTGTTTGACCAATTCTAATTCGACTACTAGTGCCTCAAGAATCAAATAACTGACAGTTTGTGCTATTACTTTTTCACTTGTCCTAAGAAAGGCAAAGTCCTCATTTCCACCTGAAGCTGAAACTTCGGGCTTACTGCCTCGATCAAATAACTTTGTCTAAACTATCAGTTACGTAATTTCTGAGGCACTAGTTACATTTAATACTAGTTCATAAATGTTAATCTCAGGAACAATTAGATGGCATGGACTTTAATTTATCGTCCTGACTGTAAACGTCAGGAGAGTGTGTAATAAGCATAACTTATAATTGTCCATCCACTTACTTAAGTAAGAAAGCAGATTTAAGATGCCAGACGCCAGACTGCATGAGTCTGAGGATTAGTCCTGACGGTACCGTCAGGAGTGTGTGAACATAACATAAAATAAATCTGCTCGACTACTTAAGTTCCTGGTCTTAATTAATAACTCTATTTAGTTTTGGTAAATTTTTTGGAACAATAGTGGTATGCTCAGGAGTTCCAAAGTTCAGATATGCCTCAAAAAAGAACAAAATAATTATTGCTCCCTCTCTCTGCGACAAATATAGGTAATATTCCTAACAAATTCCAAGCGTATCATTGATAAAAATTCAGAATCAGGAAAAAATGACAAATTGTCGGATATGTTGACATGGCATGCCGTTTGAAGGGTATTACGGTGACAAATTGTTATATTAAATCAGTGAATTATGCAGAAAGGTAGTATTTCAGTACAAACGGAGAATATATTTCCCATAATCAAGAAATTTCTTTATTCCGATCAGGAAATATTTTTGCGAGAATTAATATCAAATGCCGTAGACGCCACAACAAAACTTAAAACATTGGCTGCACGCGGTGAAGTGAAAGGTGAAATCGGAGATACTACAATTGAAGTCATTGTCAATAAAGAGGATAAAAAGATCATCATCCGGGACAAAGGTATCGGTCTGACAGAAGAAGAAGCTCAGAAATATCTGAACCAGGTAGCATTCTCCAGTGCCCAGGAGTTTCTTGAGAAATACAAGGATGAAAGCAGTATTATCGGTCACTTTGGACTTGGATTTTATTCTGCATTCATGGTGGCCAGTAAAGTAGAAGCGGTTTCCAAATCCTATCAGGAAGGAGCGCAGGGCATTACCTGGAGTTGTGAAGGTACGCCTGAATACACCATTGAAGATAACGATAAAGAAGAAAGAGGAACTGATATTGTTTTGCATATCAGCGACGATGCGGAGGAATTTCTGGAGGATAGCCGTATCGAAGAATTGTTGAATAAATATTGCAAATTTCTTCCTGTTCCAATCAAATTTGGTGTCCGGAAAGAAACGGTTTATGAAGGAGAGGGAGAAGAAAAAGAAGAAAAAGAGATAGAGGTTGACAACATCATCAATAATACTCACCCTATATGGAAAAAGTTGCCGTCTGAACTATCGGATGAAGACTACAAAGCCTTTTACCGCGAGTTGTACCCTTTCAGTACGCCTCCTATGTTTTGGATACACCTCAATATTGATTATCCATTTAATCTGACCGGAGTGTTGTATTTTCCTAAATTGAGCAACAATTTTGAGTTACAGAAAAATAAGATCCAACTCTACAGCAATCAAGTTTATGTTACCGACGAGGTTAAAGAAATTGTGCCCGAGTTCCTGACCCTCTTGCACGGTGTTATTGATTCTCCTGATATTCCACTGAATGTATCGCGAAGTTATTTGCAAAGTGACAGGAATGTCAAAAAGATCACGGGATACATTACCAAGAAAGTCGCCGAAAAATTAAACGATCTTTTCAAAGAAGACCGTAAAGCTTACGAAGAAAAATGGAACGATCTAAGCGTCTTTGTTAAATACGGAATGATCAGTGACGATAAGTTCTACGATCGGGCCTTAAATTTCGCATTACTCAAAAATGTTGATGAGGAGTGTTTTACGATCGAAGATTACAAGGAAAAGATCAAAGAAAATCAGACCGATAAAAATAATAAGATCGTTATGCTCTATACTACCGACAAGCTCGAACAACATGGTTTGATCGATGCTTGTAAGAATAGAGATTACGACGTTCTGGAGTTTGGACATGTCATTGACAACCATTTCATGCAACAGCTAGAATACAAACTGGGAGATACGACTTTCGTTAGGGTTGATTCTGACACCATTGATCACCTCATTCAAAAAGAAGAAGCACAGGAATCTGTTCTGAGTGAGGATGAAGAAAAACAGATCAAAGAACTGTTTGAAGAAATAGCCAAACCAGGAGGGGGGCAAGTAATGCTGAAAGCACTTTCGCCTAATGATCACCCTGTGATGGTTACCAAGCCGGAATTTATGCGGCGGATGAAGGAAATGCAAATGTTGCAGGGGATGCAGGGGCCTGATTTTCCCGAAATGTTCAATGTGATCATCAATTCTAATCATCCTTATATTGCTCAAAAGGTATTAAAGATCGAAGATAAGGAAGCCCAAAAAAGCTTGGCCCAACACTTGTATGATTTAGCCCTGTTGAATCAAAATATGCTTAAAGGAAAGCAGTTGACGAACTTTATCCAAAAGAGTTTGGAAAAAGTTGGTGATTAAGCTTTACTTTATTTCAAATAATTTATTATTTTTGCGTCGCTGTTGAAAGATCGAGTTCTCTCAAGGATTCGTATAGGTCTTTTTGATTCCCATTACAATAAATGTCAATCGATTTTTTTCGAAAAACATTTTTCGAATGGGAGGCTGACCGCTTTGCAGAAGTATTTAATAAGGGCTAATATTTTAACCGTATAATAAATATGATTATCATTAACGTAAAAGATGGTGAATCAATTGATAGGGCGCTTAAGAGATATAAACATAAGCACCGTAAAGTTCAATTGATGAAAGAACTACGCCGTCGTAAGCATTACACCAAGCCTTCAGTTGAACGTAGAAATGAAATTCTGAACGCGAGGTACCGCAACGAGAAATACGACGATCAGGGAGTGTAATTCCGTTCGGATTTAGTCTTCCCGAAATATCCACTACTACTTTTGTTGTTCAAAAGTAGTAGTAGAATTGTTTTTTATCTCCATAGTATAGCGCCTTATTTATTGCACAGTCAGAAAGATGATCCGGGAAATTTTTCTCAATTTTTCCAGCCTGTTTTCTCCTGTTGAATGTGTTGGAGGTTGACCTTTACACCGTATTTTTCCCTGATGTGTTTGGCAACCGCATCCGCTGCGTAGACTGAGCGGTGTTGTCCGCCGGTACAACCAAAGTTGATCATCAGGTGAGTGAAACTGCGGTCGATGTAATCTTCAATAGCTTGGTCAATAATTCTGATGGTGTTATTCAGGAAATCATCTATTGCAGAATGGTGCTTCAAAAAATTGATTACCTTTTCATCTCTTCCCGTTAGTTTTTTATAAGGCTCGTAGCGCCCTGGATTATGGATAAACCGGCAGTCAAAAACAAAGCCGCCGCCATTTCCGCTAGTATCATTAGGGATACCGTTCTTCTTATAAGAAAAGCTATTGATCGTCACCGTTAAGAAGCTTGAAGCGCCTTTAATCTTATCGAACGGTTCAAATTGTTTGGAATCAACGATATGATGCAAGGCTTTCCGCAATTCAGGGATTTTTACTTTTAACTCTATATTGTCGAATATCCATTTTATGTTTCTGATGGCGAAGGGTATGCTCTTCAGAAAGTGTTCCTTGCGTTCGTATAAGCCCCTGAAGCCATAAGCACCGAGTACTTGGATACAACGAATGAGTACGTAGCCGTAATAAAATTCAGTAAACTTTTCTGCATCGATTTCCGTAAGCTGGGTTGCAGTATTTAAGTAATGGTTAAGTAGATCTGTGCGAATATCTTCAGGAAGGTTTGCTTTGGCCTGGTAAAGCAGTGACGCCAGGTCGTATTGCAAAGCTCCTTTGCGTCCGCCTTGATAATCAATGAAGAACGGGAGTCCGTTCTTTATCATAATGTTGCGGGTCTGAAAATCCCGAAACATAAAATGTTGATCATCAGCTTGTAGTAAGTAGTCGGCAAAGCGGTGAAAATCATCCTCCAGTTCCTGCTCATTGAAAGGAGCTTTAGCCAGTTTTAAAAAGTAATATTTGAAATAATTAAAGTCCCAAAGCATCGATTGCTTATCAAAAGCGGCCCGTGGATAACAAACACTGTAATCAAGGCCTTCTCCTCCCTTAATTTGTAAATGCGCAAGCTGTTCCACTACTTTTTGGTAAATCCGAACCAGGTAGTCGGGGAAATAATCTCCCTTCTGCAGCAAATAACTGTATAAAGTAGTGAATCCAAGATCCTCCTGCAGATATATTTTTTGGGGTAAATTTTCGGCGTATATTTCTGGTACGGGTAATCCTTTAGATTTGAAGTGTTTTGAAAAGGTAAGGAAGGCTTTTGTTTCTTTATCGACAGGACTATAAGCGCCAATTGCTGCTTTCGTTGCACCTTTCAGTCGATAATACCTTCGGTCAGATCCCGAAGGAGCCAGGGGTAAAATAAAATCAGGGCTCTCGCCGGCCCATTCCTCAAACAATGCGGACAAATTGCGTTCTGTCTTAATGGACATAATTAATCAATTTGATTGCTGTTATCCTGAAGTGTTTTCCACAGCAGATCTTTCAATGCTAGTAAGCCCTCCTGTGTAACGGACGAAATAAATAGATGGGGTATACCCTCCGGTAACTCTGGTTTCAGGAGTTCCTTTAATTCCTCATCCAACAGATCAGCTTTTGATATGGCAAGAACCCTTGGTTTATCCAATAATTCTTCATTGTAATTTTCAAGCTCATTCAGCAGAATTTGGTATTCCTTTTTGATATCCTGACTATCAGCGGGGATGAGGAACAATAAAGTAGAGTTGCGCTCAATATGTCGTAGAAAACGATGTCCCAGGCCTTTACCTTCGTGGGCGTTTTCAATAATACCGGGTATGTCAGCCATTACAAAAGACCGGGAGTCACGATAACTGACGATTCCTAGATTGGGTACCAAGGTAGTGAATGGATAGTTGGCAATTTTGGGTTTTGCTGCCGTCAAGACGGAGAGCAAAGTCGATTTACCTGCATTGGGAAAGCCCACTAAGCCAACATCTGCCAATACTTTCAATTCGAGGATCTTCCATTCTTCTTTTCCCGGCTCTCCGGGTTGAGCAAACCGGGGGGCCTGATTGGTAGCTGATTTGAAATGGGTGTTTCCCAAACCGCCCCGACCTCCGGCAACAATAATTTCCTCTTCACCGTGTTCGGTTATTTCAAATTCTACTTGATTGGTTTCCGGATCCTTGACAACGGTTCCTAAGGGTACTTCCAAAATAACATCTTCACCATCACCACCGGTCTTATTGTTGCCGCTGCCGTTTTCACCATTGCCGGCAATGACGTGTTTGCGGTATTTTAAGGCTAACAGGGTCCAGACATTTCGGTTGCCACGCAAAATGATATGCCCGCCTCTTCCTCCATTCCCTCCGTCAGGACCTCCACGTGGATTTCCCCGATCCCGTAAAAAATGAACTGAACCACTCCCTCCCGCTCCCGTCCGGCAGCAAATCTTTACATAATCAACAAAGTTCTGTTCGGCCATAATTCATTATACTGCAATGATCTCTTCTACCTGGTTGGAAAGGCGTTGGAAGATTTCCTCAATTGTACCTACTCCATCAACTTTCCTTGCCTTTCCTTGCTGGTCAAAATAATTATAAACCGGGAAAGTTTTTTCTTTATATACCTGTATGCGATTACGAATAATATCTTCGTCCAGATCGTCGGAACGTCCGGACGTTTTCCCTCTCTCCAGTAATCGTTTGATCAACTCATCATCAGGAACATCAAGCATTAAAAGACGGGAAACTTCCTGTTCCATATCTTCTAATAATGTATCAAGTGCCTTGGATTGTTCAATAGTTCTCGGAAAACCGTCAAAAATATAGCCTTTTACATCAGGGTTTGCTTCAACTTTGTTTTTAAGCATTTTTATGGTGACCGAATCAGGAACCAATGCACCTTTATCTATGTAGCTTTTGGCTTCTAAGCCCAATGGTGTTTCGTTTCCGATCTCATACCTGAAAAGGTCGCCGGTTGAAATGTGTAACAATTGGAATTTGTCAACCAGTTTTTTAGCTTGTGTGCCTTTGCCTGATCCCGGAGGACCGAATAAAATTAAATTTATCATATTGTATACATTAGCTTATTTGCTAAGATAACAAAAAGGGGGTGGCTAAACTAATTGAACCGGGGGCGGAAAATAATATTTTACGCGGGATTGAAGTTTTATTTTGAAATAACGTCTCTCGCGGAATATAGTTTTGGCGCCCAGTAGGAAGAGGTTGAAATATTGTCAATTCTTACCCCTTTTGAGGTGGTACTGTGAATGACTTTTAAGCCGTCAATTCCTTTTTCAATCACTAAAGCAACGTGGAAGATACGATTTTGCCCAGGCCGCTTAAAGAAAACCAAGTCACCGCGGTTGACATCCTCCAGGTTTACTTTTTTCCCATGTGCGGATTGCCCTTTAGAACTTGCAGATAAGGTGACCCCAAACTGATCCATTACAAAATAAGTAAAACCGGAGCAATCAAAGCCCCCCGGCCTTTTTCCTGCGTATTTGTACTTCGTGCCTAAGTGTTTTTGAGCGAATTCGACGACTTGTTGCCGTAACCGGTATTCGCTATCACCAATTGATGCTGGCTCTTCCCGTTCATTTTCAGAAGAATAACTCAACAATGCACAATGAGATAATGTTAATAGACACGCAAAGATCAGTAGATATTTAGCTAAGGTTCCCGGCATAGCGATTTTTTTTAGAATAACTTGATTGAATTGAATAATTTGTAAATCTTATAATGGCACATTGCATAAAGATTGTTGGGATTAAAGGATCTCCTTATCACTTGCAAGCCAAAACCAGGATCCAGCCTATTTATTTGTATCTAATGAACGGATAGAAATAGAATTTTAGCGTTTAAATACCCGAATAATTGAAGAACAAATATACCTTTGCAAAGGTAACACCTAGGTGTAGGTAACACCTTTTAAAAGGTCAGTATTAAATAATTAACCTGGATATGAAAAAAATCTTCTTAAGCCTTTTTTTGTTGTCGATTGCAAATATTTATGCTACAGCGCAAGGTAAATACGGACATTTGAATTTTGGCAACCTCATTTCTTCTATGCCTGAAACAAAAGCTGCCAATTCTGAATTGGAAGCCTACCAAAAACAACTTGTTGCTAAAGGGGAAGAGATGGCAACAGCCTTCAGAGCTAAGTTGGAAGAGTTCTACCAAAATGTATCCCAAGGCACGATGGCTCCCGCAGAACAACAAAAACAAGAAGCTGCGCTACAAAAAGAACAACAGGAAATTGCTGCTTACGAGCAAGAGGTCGTGCAAAAAGTACAACAAAAGAGAAATGAATTAATACAGCCAATCGTAGAGAAAGCGGAAAATGCTATTCAGGAATACGGTGATGAAAATGGCTACATCTTGATTTTCGATACGAGTATTCCCAATGCGATTCTTTTTGCCGAGCAAACAGATGATCTGATGCCAGCCATAAAAGCTAAATTAGGCATCAATTAGAGACGCTTCAATGTTTCATTACACACACTGAAATCATGGGATATGGCTAAAAAATTAATTGAAGAGATTGTTACGAGCGATGAGGTTATGATGGGGCCTACCCGTTTGAAACAACCACTGCCCAGCGTACATATCAAAGACGCTGACCCGTTTCTACTGCTTCATCATATCGGGCCTATTGAACAAGTGACGGACGGCCCGCCCGTACTTGAGGTAGGTGCGCATCCTCACAGAGGCTTCGAACCCGTCAGTTTTATTTTCAGTGGAGAATTGCATCACCGGGATTCGCGAGGAAATGATAGTGTTATTGGTGCAGGCGGAGTACAATGGATGACCGCTGGGATGGGAATAGTACACAGTGAAAAACTATCCAAAGAATTTTTAACCAAAGGAGGGGTTTTTGAAATGATCCAACTGTGGGTTAATTTACCCCAAACTATTAAAATGACGGAACCGGTTTACCAAGGTTTTGAAAGAAGTGCTATCCCGACTTTTAACAGCCAAGAAGGGAAAGTGCAACTGCATGTTATCGCCGGGGAATTCAAAGGTTTGAAAGGGCCGGTGAATTCTGCCACCCAAGTAACGGCTTATACCTTGGAAATGATACAGGGCGGACAACTCGAAATGACTTTGCCCGGTAATTATCGTACGTTGGTTTATCAATTACACGGTGAAAGTTCGATCAATGATACACGTGTAATCTCTCATCAAATGGTGTTATTTCATCTCGAAGAAGGAGAAATTGAAATCAAAGCCAAAGAAGAAAGCCTGATCTTGATAGTGGCTGCTCTTCCGCTGGAAGAACGAGTGGTTTCCTGGGGTCCTTATGTCATGAATACACAATCGGAAATTTTACAGGCTATTCGGGATTATCAAATGGGTAAAATGGGCTTTTTACCTCCGGAAGAAAAGAAGAGTAGTTGAAAAAGAACAAAACTTGGGGTGTCAAGGATTTTGTTCCAAAAGCACTGGCATCTTGAGGACTTTATCTGTTGATTCGTTTCTGGCGGCTATGGCATAGAAGGACAAAAGCATGAACAAATAAACAACAATCATTTCATTCCATATTCTTACTTAATTGTCACGGCCATTAAGATTAGGCGGTAAAAGGGTTTCCAGGTAATGCTGCTTTATTCCAAACTGTGCTTTGATGTTTTTTATTTCTTTCAGCGCATCCTTTCGTTTATTACCTTTCAATGCGGTGATCATCACATTTTTGCTGGTGTGTTCGTGTGAAATGAATTCGAAGACCTTGGTTTGATAACCATGTGCTTCGAGCAGCAAACTTCGAATGGTATCAGTAATGATTACCGCTATTTTTTCTTTGTGGATCCCATGCCGGATCAAAGGATTTAAATTTTTAGCGTCTTCCATTTCTGCCCTGATTTGTTTTTGACAGCAGGGGGCGACAATAATGATCGAAGCATTAGTTTGGATACCTTTAGCGATGGCAATATCCGTTGTAATGTCGCAGGCATGCAAGGCGATGAGCATGTCGACTTGTTCCAATTTAAAGTCAGCAATATTTCGAGCTGCAAAGTTCAACCCGGAGAAATGGCACAGGTGAGCAGTTTGGGTGCATAATTCTACCAGTTCCGGACGTAGTTCGATCCCTGTCATTACAGGTAAAAGCTCTGCGGTGTTTAAAAGATAGTCATAAAGTGCAAAAGTAAGGTAACCTTTCCCTGACCCTATGTCAACTATTCTTGGGATTTTGGGTATTGGATGTTGTTTGATCAAGCTATCGATTATCTCGATGTACTTGTTGATCTGCCGGAATTTTCGCCGGCTGCTTTTGGCTACTTCCCCCTTACTGGTTAACACCCCCAACTTTTGCAGGTAGCAATTATCTTTGACGTTGATCCATTCTTTTTTCTGATGATTGTGTTCCGAGGAAGGCTTTTTTGAAATAGAAGGAGTTGATTTTAAAATACTGATCTTTCCTTTTTTACTTTTTTTGAAAGCGTAGTCTTTATTTAATGTAAAAAGGTCAGCATTGTAAAAATCTTCTTTTAGCCAGAGCAAAATATTTTGAAGACCAGATTCAAGGTCGAAATTTTTTACCTCATCTCTTGTTCTGTAACGGAAAGTAAAATGAAAATGAGGAGTATCCTTTAAAGAGATGATCCTGCCGTAAATGTTTTTCAAGTCTCCTTTCAGCGAGGGTTTACTGAGCGTTATTTTTATGAAGCTCTGATCAGTGAGACTTTCCTCAATAATTGCAGTAAAAGCTTTTATTTTTTCTTTTTCCATCTAATTAAGAATTTAGACGCTAGACGCTAGACGCTAGACGCTAGACGCTAGACAGAGCAACAGTAACAATCTGATAATCAGTAGATAAATGCAAGTAAGACCATTATTCTGGAGTGTCTTTTTTAGTTGATTATCAAACACTTAGGATGTTATGTCAAAAGTCCAATAAGAATAACAACGGCAAAATTTAAGGGAATTTCCATTAAAGAAATCAAAATTGAGCGTCCTAAAACAACTTTTTTAGCGAAATTTACATTAATTCTTTAGAAAAATTATTGTTATGAAGATATATGGGTTATTGTACGGTTTTGTTTTTCTGCTCCCCTTGGTAATAAATGGCCAGGCAGAAGGTGTAACGGAGATCGATGGTCAGGCTTTGCCCTACATGATCGATGAATGTGGGGATACCCTGATTTTAGCCAGCTTGGAAGGTGTATCGGTTTCTTCATTCAGAGAGTTCGAAGATGATGAGTACAAAAAGTATTTACGTTACCGAAGATACGCTGCCAAAGTGTATCCATACGCGGTGGAAGCCATCAAACTATTTCGCGAGTTGGAGATGGAGACGAGCGATATGAAAAAAGGACAAAAGAGAAAGCACATCAAAAGATTGCATAAGGACCTGAAAGAACAATTTACTGACCCGCTTAAAAAGTTAACCAAAACACAAGGACTCATATTGGTGAAGATGATTGAAAAGGAGTTGGATACTCCCATGTATTTTTTGATAAAGGACTTAAGGAATGGTTTGACCGCTAGGTATTGGAGTATAGTTGGGGGTGTGTTCGGTCATAAATTAAGAGAAGGCTATATCATAGGAGAAGACCCCATTTTGGATGCTGTTTTGAATGATTTCGATATTTCTCACAAAACGACGAAGAATTAGGCCTTTCAGATTGAATAATTTTTTCTGAAGCGGATTATGCTGCGTTTTTAAATGGAATCAATTGATTATCAATTGAAACCGAAATTTTTGTTTTTTGTTACTAATGAAAATTTAGCTGCTTTTAGAAAGCTTAATTAATGATTTGTTAACAAAGCTATAATCTTCTTTTGATCGCAGGATTGAATTGCCTATATTTGTAATAGGGTTATCGCACATACTAACTGAATTGTTGATTAGTCTTTTCTTGCATCACCTCGGTTTCTTTACAGGCGAGTTCTTCGTTTTGTGGGGCCTGTTGCAGTGTTCAAAAGTTTGAATTTAAAACTAGCCCTCATCCTCAACAGTTATACTTGACGCGAATTGGTTTGGGAAGTCTCAAACCTACTTTGGTCAGTATATACCGTACTTGAAGATAATTTGGGTTCCCAAACCAATTCAACGTCGGTATAATTCTAGTCTTTTGTAAATTTGCAGAAAAGTAATATAGGTTTATGAACTTTGAAAAACTAGTCGCGGTGAGTGGTTTACCTGGAATTTTTAAAATGGTAGCCAACCGAAATAATGGGCTGATCATTGAGGATATTGATAGCGGGAAAAAGAGATTCGCATCAGCCCGCAAACATCAATTTACCCCTTTAGAATCAGTTGCGATCTACACTGATGATGGGGATTCCATTGAGTTGTCAAAGGTCTTTCAGAATATGCTGGACCAAATAGAAGATAATCCGCCGGTAGATGCAAAGTCTAGTCAGGAACAATTACACAGTTATTTTTCGGATGTTCTACCGCAATACGATAAAAATCGTGTTATGGTAGGAGATATAAAGAAGGTAATTAAATGGTTTACTTTTTTAAACGACAGGAATTACCTTGCGGAAGAAACCATCCCCCCCGCCGCTGACGAAGAAGAATAGGTCATTACTATGAATGGCTGATAAGCAATAAAAAAATAAGATGCCTTTGACGGAGTACATTTTGCTGGAGGCAAATGTTTATAAACTACTAATAGCAACTATACACAGTTAGGTACAACGAACCAACTCCTAAAGGCGACCTACAGAACATAAAATATTATGACTACAATAACTGCACCTCCGCCAAGGCAGAAAAAGTATCTCCCCCAAGATTTTTGTATTTCTACCTGGTCGGAACTTAAACCTTATTTTCAGGAGTTACTTGATCGTCCCATCGACTCCTTGCGAGCTTTAGAGCAATGGATTGAAGATAGAAGTGAATTGGATGCCGTGGTCAGTGAATCCTTTTCTTGGAGATACATTAATATTACTGTGAACAGCGCCGATCAGGAGGCAACCAAATTATACCAATACGCAGTAGAAGAACTACACCCTAAGGTAACCGCCTTTGATAACGTCCTAAATAAAAAACTGGTCTCTTCAAAATTCTTTAAACAACTCGACAGGGATGCCTATTTTATCCACCTTCGTAGTATCCAAAATGCCGTGGATTTATTTAAAGAGGAAAATATTGCTTTGGCTAAAGACATTAAGTTAAAAGCAAAAGAATACGGTAAAATATTTTCCGAAATGACCGTCGGCGTTTGTGGTAAGCAAATGACCTTACACGAAGCGACAACCTTACTTGAGGAAACCAATAGAGACGAAAGGGAATCTGTCTATCATAAAATCAATCAGCGCATCATTGAGCATACCGAAGATTTTGAAAAATTGTTTGATAGCTTGATGATCAAAAGACAAAAAATGGCTGTCAATGCTGGTTTTGATAACTTCAAAAGTTACAAATTTCAAGCGCTGGGCAGATTCGATTATACCTATGA
This sequence comes from uncultured Saprospiraceae bacterium, assembly GCA_964533785.1. Taxonomy (GTDB): domain Bacteria; phylum Bacteroidota; class Bacteroidia; order Chitinophagales; family Saprospiraceae; genus JANQRV01. Next base: position 23,572 of record CAZHNG010000020.1, read on the forward strand.
AGATTGTGAAGACTTTCATGAATCGATCAAGAGTGAAATTCTGCCATTAGTAGAACAATTGAACGAATACCGCAAACGATCCCTTGGCGTCGAATCATTACGTCCGTGGGATCTTTTTGTCGATCCGACTGGCTTACAACCACTGAGGCCATTCAATTCAATCAGAGAACTTATCGACAAATCTATTGAGTGTTTATCTCAGGTACATCCCTTATTTGGAGAAATTCTTCAGGTAATGGATAATATGGGGCATCTGGATCTTGATGCTCGTAAGGGCAAACGGCACGGCGGATACAATATGCCCTTACATTTGTCCGGCGTTCCATTTATTTTCATGAACGCCACCCATTCCCTGAGCGATCTGCGCACTTTAATGCACGAAAGTGGTCACGCTGTTCATTCTTTTCTAATCCGCGAACATAAATTAAAATCAGATAAGGTCGTACCTTCCGAAGTAGCAGAACTGGCTGCTATGACCATGGAACTGCTAAGCATGGAACACTGGGACATTTTTTTCCAGGACGAAAATGATCTTATACGTGCGCATGTTTATCAATTGGAATACATCCTCAGGGTTTTACCTTGGATCGCAACGATTGATAAATTTCAGCACTGGCTTTATACCCATCCGGGGCATTCAACATTGGAAAGAAAAGAAAATTGGAAAAGGATATTTAAGGAGTTCTATACCAAATCAATTGACCACAGTGGTCTCGAAGAATATCTGGATCATTTGTGGCACAAACAATTGCACATCTTTGAAGTACCTTTCTATTACGTAGAATATGGCATGGCGCAATTAGGGGCGATTGCGCTCTGGAAACAGTACCGTGAAAATCCAAAACAAACAGTCAAAAATTATTTAGCATCGTTAAAACTTGGATATACCAAACCGATTAGTGAAATTTACCAAACAGCAGGTATTTCCTTCGATTTTTCAAAAGAAAACGTTCGTCAGTTAGGTGCATTCGTGAAAAATGAATTGGATAGCCTGCTTCATTAATGGTTAATTTCTGAAGAAGCAGTTATGGGCTATTTTCTATTCATCGATGGTAAAAAGTACGACCGTAGTATCTTGGACGCAGCAAATGCAGTATTGGAAGGTAAAACGGTAAATAAATTTAATATCAAAGATGCAGAACGCATCTATGGTGTCTTCCTGGTAGAAGGTGAGGTATCCGCCGTCACTCGCCGTACCTTGAATTATTTGTTGGAAAATCATCCTTGGACTCCCAGGGCTAAGTCCTGGTTACAGGAGGAGTTAGCAGCGGTACCCGTTTCCGATATAGAAAAAGCTGAGATCATTATACAGGAAGAGTTTGGATTGCACCATCTCAACTTCGACATCGACAAGGTGTTTTTAGCTCATCAATCCGAATTGACTTCCAATAAAGTTTTTTTCGAAGATGCACTTCGCCAGGCAATTAATAATTTCCTGAAATACAGCTCTCACGAAACTGCGGTAGTAAAAGTATTGGCTAAACATTATGATCTACCAAGCATTCAAAACGAATTTCAAGTATTGCTGGATGGGATCATAAAAGAACATCTAAAGCATGCCACTCTGACCTTAATTCCGCAATTTGCCGACTCAACTTCTACTACTAAACCGTATCAATTTCCTGTTGAAGGCGAATTAGTCAGACGGAATTGGGTGTTTGGTTTATCTTTTCATGACCTCCCGGACTATTATTTCTGGGCAATAATCGACCGGGAGGGTGAGAAACCTACTTATAATTACGGTAGTATCATTGAACTACCTGTTTTCCATAACGCTATATGATCATTCCTGCCCCTACCGTTTCGTTCGTTGCTTCGTCTACAAAAATGAGACTGCCAGTGATCCTGTTCTTGCGATAGCTATCGTAGAGGATTGGCTTAGTCGTTCTGATATGAATACGGGCAATATCGTTCATACCAATGTGTTTATCCTCCAAGTCCCTGTGTAAGGTGTTGATATCTAATTTATAGCGGATTTCTCTTACAATAGCGCGCACTTCATTTGTAGTGTGCAAAACAACGTATTTGCCTTGTAATTGTAATGGCTTTTCGTTGAACCAACAGATCATTAGTTCTAATTCCTGTTCAACTTCCGGATGGTTGTTTTCCCGCACGATCATGTCTCCCCGGCTCAGGTCATAATCATCTTCCAATAAAACCGTAACCGACATTGGAGGAAATGCCTCTTGTAGTTCGCCATCGTAGGTATCAATTTTAGTGATCTTGGTAGTGAATCCCGAAGGCAGCAACATCACAGTATCGCCCTTTTTTAAAGTACCTCCGGCAATCTTACCTGCATATCCACGGTAGTCATGATAGTCATCATTGTAAGGACGAATGACGTATTGTATCGGAAACCTGCAATCGATCAAATTGTGGTCAGAGCCGATATGTACGTTTTCAAGGTAATAAAGCAAGGTTGTACCTTCGTACCAGGGCATGTTTTCCGATTTAGTTACTACATTATCTCCAAGTAACGCAGAAATCGGGATGAAATGCACATCGTGTACATCCAGTTTGTAAGAAAATTCAGAAAATTCTTCCTTTATCTCCTCGAAAACTTCTTCATTGTAATCGACCAGGTCCATTTTATTGATGCATACAATTAAATGAGGAATTTGTAACAACGAAGCTATAAACGCATGTCTTCTAGTTTGTTCTTGAATACCATTACGGGCATCGATCAGTATCAAAGCAACATTGGCGGTCGAGGCACCGGTAACCATATTTCTGGTATATTGAATATGGCCAGGCGTATCGGCAATAATGAACTTGCGGTGAGGGGTAGAGAAGTAGCGATAGGCTACGTCAATTGTAATGCCTTGTTCTCTTTCGGATTTGAGCCCATCCGTTAAAAGTGCCAAATTAACCCCTTCCTCTCCCCGGCGTTCACTGGTGGCTTTTACGGCATCTAGTTGATCTTCGAAAATTGATTTACTGTCAAATAGCAACCGACCAATTAAGGTACTTTTACCGTCATCAACACTACCTGCCGTTGTAAACCTTAGTAATTGACTGCCTGATGAAAATGAAGTAGTAATATCATTCATTTTGTCTAGATTTATTCGTAAGAATTAAAAAAATTAGAAATAGCCCAGTTTTTTTCTATCTTCCATGGAAGTTTCTGAGCGTTTATCGTCTGCTCTGCCGCCTCGTTCGGTCTTACGGGCTATTGCGACTTCTTCGATAACTTCTTCGATATTTGTAGCTGAAGATTCCCATACCCCCGTACAGGTCATATCACCAATTGTTCGACAACGAACCATTTTTTCCTCTAGCTTTTCTTCTGGCCGTCTCAAAATATATTCACAATCAGCTAACAAAACACCGTCTCTTTCGAAAACCATTCTATTGTGTGCAAAATATAGATTAGGCAATTCAACCTCTTCGGCTGCAAGGTATTGCCAAACATCTAATTCAGTCCAGTTACTTATTGGAAAAACCCGGAAGTGCTCTCCTATCTGTTTTTTCCCGTTGAATAGATTCCATAGTTCGGGACGCTGATTTTTAGGATCCCATTGGCCAAATTCATCTCGGTGAGAAAAGAAGCGTTCTTTTGCCCTGGCCTTTTCTTCATCCCTTCTGGCTCCCCCTAGAGCAGCATCAAATTGTCCCTTCTCTAGTTCTTCCAATAATACTGCTGTTTGTAAGCCATTTCTACTGGCATTAAACCCTTTTTCCTCTACTACCTTTCCATCATCAATTGCTTTTTGTACGGAACCTACGATTAATTTCGCTCCAAGTTCATCCATCAACTTGTCCCGGAAAGCAATTGTTTCTGGGAAGTTATGGCCTGTGTCAATATGCAGCAAAGGGAAAGGGATTTTTGCCGGATAAAAGGCTTTTTTTGCCAGATAAGTCATTAATATAGAATCTTTTCCTCCGGAAAACATTAAAACAGGCTTCTGAAATTGAGCCGCCACCTCTCTCAATATAAAGATAGATTCTGACTCCAATTCTTTTAAGTGATTTAAATGATATTTGATCATCTCCAACGTTTTTCTAAATGTACTTAATGAAAGTAGTTATCCAGTTGTGAAGCAAAAGCTTTAGACTGGCTAAAATTTTATGAGGGGATAGATGTAATTGTAAATGCTTTCGACGGAATCTTGCACAGTAAGTTTATCTGTTTCAATCTCCAAAGCAGGGTTTTGAGGCGGCTCATAAGGTGCATCAATGCCTGTGAAACCCTTAATCTCTCCTTTTCTTGCTTTTTTATACAATCCCTTGACATCTCTTTTTTCACATAGCTCAAGTGGAGCATTGATGTATATTTCTATAAAGTAATGCTCACCTACTATCTTCTTGGCCATGGCTCTCATAGCAATAGTAGGACTGATAAAGGAGTTTACGGTTATAATGCCGGAATTCAGATAAAGCTTTGCCACCTCCGAGATTCTCCTGATATTTTCAAGTCGGTCTTCTGGACTAAAACTAAGATTATTATTTATACCAGAGCGTATATTATCACCATCCAATACTTGGGCAAAAAAACCTTCGTTGTATAAATGTCTTTCCAGATGCTGAGCAATGGTGCTTTTGCCAGATCCCGATAGTCCAGTCAACCATAAAACTTTACTTTTTTGCTGCAAAAACCGTTCGCGATCGGATTTTTGTAATAAACGGTCGAAAATCGGATGTATATTATTCGGTTGCAAAATCCATTAATTTAGTTTAGGTGTACTCGCAATTAAGACACCAAATTTATAACTGTGTGTGAATGGCATTGAGGGATTAAGGGTGTACCAATTATGAAATAATATTTTCTGTTTTTCTGTCAAATCGCAATTTGGAGATACAGCTCTTCGCAAATTCGATGGCAAAATCACCAACCGACCGAAAAGATCGCTGTTAATGTTTTTTGGCCTCGATAATTCCCGGCTATCAAAACACAAAGATAAGGGGTAGTTAGAAGTTAAAGGTATTTTTGTGATTGCTAGGATCAACCTATGGTTTAATTTGCATGATACTATTATTCTCCAATTGCGGTAAAATGTTACACAAATATTAGAAAAAGTTAAAAGAATGAACCTATCCTACCCGCAATTTTGTTCATAGCAGGATATTTTGTAGAATGTCAGCTACCTGAAACTAAATTGAATATCCTCCAAAACATTTTTTAGCAACTGCTTTTAACATCAATATAAAATACGATGAATAAAATCAAAGATATACTGAAGGAACGCATCTTGGTCATCGATGGTGCTATGGGCACGATGATCCAGAATTATCAACTAACGGAAGAAGATTATAAGGGGGAAAAGTTTAAAAACTTCGAACGCGAGATTAAAGGTAATAACGATGTATTGTCTCTGACGCAGCCCCATATCATTGAGGCTATCCATTCCGCTTACCTGCAAGCAGGAGCAGATATCATCGAGACCAATACATTTAGCGGAACCAGAATTGCTCAGGCAGATTACGCCATGGAACAATGGGTTTACGACATGAACTATGAATCTGCACGTATTGCCAAAAAAGCCGCTCAAAAGTTCAATAAATTGACGCCTAAAAAGCCCCGTTTTGTAGCAGGAGCAATCGGACCAACCAACCGCACAGCCTCCATTTCTCCGGATGTGAATAACCCTGGTTTTCGTGCTGTTACCTTTGATGATCTAAAAGCAGCTTTCTATGAGCAAGCTAAAGGCCTGATGGAAGGAGGAGCGGATATATTGTTGTTGGAAACGGTGATTGACACGCTAAACGTTAAAGCAGCTCTTTTTGCTATCGACGAATTGTTTGCTGATAAAGGTAAAAAACTACCCATCATGGTATCAGGAACCATTACCGATGCTAGTGGTCGAATCTTATCCGGGCAAACCGTAGAAGCCTTCTGGATATCTGTTAGCCATATGGATCTGTTAAGCGTAGGCTTAAATTGTGCATTGGGTGCCGAAGAAATGCGCCCTCATCTTCAGGCGCTTTCCAATATTGCTGACTGCTTTGTTAGTGCTTATCCAAACGCCGGTTTACCGAATGAGTTTGGAGAGTATGATCAGGGGGCAGAAGAGATGAGTGCCTATATCCGGGATTTTGCCAGTAGCGGATTTGTGAACCTGATCGGCGGTTGTTGCGGAACGACTCCGGAGCACATTAAAGCCATGGTAGAGGCCGTTGAAGGCATACCTCCCCGCAAAATTGTACCTAAAGAATCATATACGACATTCAGTGGATTAGAGCCATTAATTGTTCGTCCGGAAACCAATTTTGTCAATGTTGGGGAACGAACCAATGTAACCGGTTCGAGGAAGTTTGCCCGCCTGATTAAGAATGAAAATTTTGCCGATGCCCTCTCCGTTGCCCAACAACAGGTAGAAGGGGGGGCACAGATCATCGATATCAATATGGATGAAGGCCTTCTGGATTCTGAAAAAGTGATGGTAGAATTTCTTAACCTGGTTATGTCAGAACCAGAAATCGCGAAATTACCCATCATGATCGACTCGTCGAAATTTGAAGTGATCGAGGCCGGTTTGAAATGCGTACAAGGAAAAAGTATCGTAAATTCTATTTCTTTAAAAGAAGGAGAAGAGGCCTTCATTCAGCAGGCAAAGCTTGTAAAAAGATACGGAGCAGCAGCGGTAGTAATGGCATTTGATGAAAAAGGCCAGGCTGATACCATTCAGCGCAAGGTGGAAATTTGCGAAAGAGCTTATCGCATCTTAACCGAAAAAGTGGGCTTTAAACCACATGATATCATTTTTGATCCCAACATATTTGCTGTTGCCACCGGCATTGAAGAACACAATGAATATGCCGTCAATTTTATCGAAGCAACCAAACAGATCAAAGCCCGTTGCCCGGGAGCTAAAATAAGCGGAGGAGTAAGTAATATTTCTTTCTCTTTCCGTGGGAACAATGTTGTCAGGGAGGCTATGCATTCCGCATTTTTATACCACGCTGTAAAAGCAGGCATGGATATGGGGATCGTGAATGCCGGGATGATTGAAGTATACGAAGAAATACCCAAAGATTTACTGGAAAGGGTAGAAGACGTTTTGTTTAATCGCCGGGAGGATGCCACTGAACGGTTGATGGAATACGCCGAAAATGTCAAAGGAGATGGAGGGAAATCCATTAAGAAAGACCTTTCCTGGCGCGAAGGTAATGTGCAAGAACGATTAACCTATTCTCTGGTCAAAGGAATAACCGAATATATTGAGCAAGATACGGAAGAAGCCCGGCAAAACTACGCTCAGCCACTGAAAGTTATCGAAGGCCCATTGATGGATGGCATGAACGTAGTTGGAGATTTGTTCGGCTCTGGAAAAATGTTCCTGCCGCAGGTCGTCAAAAGTGCACGGGTAATGAAAAAGTCGGTGGCCTATTTAACGCCTTACATTGAAGCGGCAAAGGCAGCTGCTGGTGATGGTTCTGCCAAAGGAAAAATCCTGCTGGCAACCGTTAAGGGTGATGTGCATGACATTGGGAAAAATATAGTAGGGGTGGTTTTAGCCTGTAATAATTATGAGATCATCGACCTCGGGGTAATGGTACCGGCTAACAAGATATTAGATGCTGCCCGTGAACACCAGGTTGATATTATTGGGCTAAGCGGTCTGATCACTCCTTCGCTGGATGAAATGGTTTTTGTGGCCCAAGAAATGGAACGCCAGGGGTTTAATACGCCCTTGTTAATCGGAGGTGCTACTACCTCAAAAACACATACCGCTGTCAAAATCGAACCAGAGTACTCGGCTCCAGTAATACATGTATTGGATGCATCAAAAAGCGTTGCGGTGGCCGGGGCCCTGCTGAGCAGGGATGAAGATAACCGCAGCAACTTTATTCTCGATATTAAAGCTGAATATCACAAAGTTCGCGAAGCTAGAGCCGGAAGAAAGTCAAATAAAAAATATATTTCCCTGGAAGAGGCCCGGAAAAATAAATTACAAATAGATTGGGAAGGTTACCAAACACCTGTTCCTCAAAAGATGGGAATAGAGGTCTTTAAAAATTATAACCTGGAAGAACTTAGTCGCTATATTGACTGGAGTCCTTTCTTTTCCAGTTGGCAACTGGCCGGGAAATATCCCGCCATTTTTGAAGATGAGGTCGTTGGAAAAGAAGCGGCCAAATTATTCGAAGATGCTCAATCAATGTTGCAAAAAATTATTAAAGAAAGGTGGTTGACAGCCAATGCAGTGATCGGTATTTTTCCTGCTAATAGTATCTTTGATGATGACATCGAAGTGTATGCCGATGAATCCAAACAACAAATCATTGCTACCTTGCATCATCTTCGCCAACAGCGTAAAAAAGCACCCGGCCGCCCGAATGTTTCTCTTGCCGATTATATTGCACCTAAATCGTCAGGTATGACGGACTACTTAGGGGCATTTGCCGTAACAACTGGAATAGGAATTGAAGAACATGTAAAAGCTTTCGAAGCTAATCACGACGACTATAATGCTATTATGCTCAAAGCATTAGCAGACCGGCTTGCCGAAGCATTTGCCGAACGTTTGCACGAGCGTGTTAGAAAGGAGTTTTGGGGATATGGTAACGACGAAAATTTATCTAATGAATTGCTGATCGCCGAGAAATATCAGGGGATCAGACCGGCTCCGGGCTATCCTGCCTGTCCGGAGCATACGGAAAAACGAACATTATGGAGATTGTTGGAGGTAGAAAAGAATACGGGAATGCAGTTGACCGAAAGTTGTGCAATGTATCCCGCCGCTTCTGTTAGTGGATGGTATTTTGCACATCCGGAAAGTAAATATTTTGGTTTGGGGAATATCAATCAGGATCAATTACAGGATTATGCAAAAAGAAAGGGGATGGATGTCAATGAAGCAGAGCGATGGTTGGCTCCAGTGCTAAACGAGGGCTAGGGAGGCAACTATTTTTCGATAACCTCAATCTCCCACCTTTGCTCAAAACCAGCAATACCCTGTAGCCCGCCCGTATGGATCGCGACGACCGTACTGGATGGAGCGAAGTATCCTTTTTTTGCGATATCCAAGATCCCATACATCATTTTACCGGTGTAAATAGGGTCCAACTGGATGCCGTATCTGCGTTTAAAACTTCTGATAAAGCTGATCAGTTCAGGTTTAGATTTTGCGTATCCACCAAAATGGTAAGTAGGCTGAATACTCCAATTGGAAAAGTCCGGGTTAATCCATTGGCTTACTTCCCTTGTTAAAAAATTGCCTTTCAGGGCGGCGAAGCCTACTGCTCTACTTTTACCTTCCATTCCTTGAATAATCCCGGCAAGTGTCCCGCCGGTACCGCAACTGACGCAGATATAATCGGGAATTCTCCCCAATTCATAATAGATCTCAGGAACAATTTCTGCAGCTCCTTTTATGGCTAGTTGATTGGTTCCTCCTTCCGGGATGAGATAGAAAGGGCCATATTGTTCATGCAGTTGATCAATCACCTCTTTTTCCGATTTTCTGCGGTAAGTAGTGCGGTCCATATAAGCGATCTTCATTCCGCATTGCCGGGCGAAAGTAATTGTCGGGTTTAGCGGCAGTGTTTCTTCGCCACGAATGATACCGATTGTCTGGAAGCCAAAACGAATCCCAGCACTTGCAACCGCCGCGATATGGTTGGAATAAGCACCACCAAAAGTGGCTAACTTATGGTAACCTTCACGGCGCGCCTTCTTTAGATTGTATTTTAACTTTCTCCATTTATTGCCGCAAAGCGGGTCGTTAGATGTAAAAGTCAGCAGGTCGTCTCTTTTTAGGTATAATTGGCATTCGTACCCAATATCATCGATATATTCCAACGGAGAAGGGGTCATATATTTTCCAATTCATTTTCAGTTATATCAATAAATGCTCAGAGCAAACAGTTTCGTTGACCAAGAGCCTCCTATTTGGTATTTACCCGTATAAACCAGTCCAGGACATAGTAAATAAAAGCATTTTGGATTTCCCTGATCCTTTTTATTCCAAAATTGTTTTCAAAATAATAGGGTTTAATTTAAAATATTCCAAACATGAATTCCAGAACGGTATTGCTAATTATTCACTTGCTGTTTATCGCCGTATTTGCTGTCGCTCAATCTCCCATAGGTACTTGGAGAACGATCGATGATAATACGGGTGAACCCAGATCGCACGTCACCATTTATCAAAATAAAGGGAAATTATTTGGGAAGATCGCCAAATTATTAGATGAAGACCCTAAAACTTATTGTATGGAATGCCCGGGAAAAAAAGCGAATCAACCTTTGATCGGTTTGGTCATTGTGGAAGACATGGATCGGAAGGGCGATGTTTGGAGCAAAGGAACTATTATGGATCCGGAAAACGGCAACATTTACAGGTGTAAAATTTGGCTTGCGGAGAATGATCCTAATCAATTAAAAGTCAGGGGTATACATTGGACTGGGTTGTATCGCACACAAACCTGGTGGAGGGTGACGGACTGATTATCTCCTCACTTCTAAAGAAAAATCGAGTCGTAGCCTAAGGTTATTCTGAGGCGGGAAATCTCTCAGTTGAGTTAATTCAAGTTCCATCCTAAAATCCGGCTGATTGATCAGAAAGTCCTTTAAGTTAGTGATATTGGGCTGTAATCGCAGAGTACTACCGGTATTGAAGGGAATGTTATCCAGATAAAAAACTTCAATCTGACAATTACTTACATCACCAGGGGCGCAAAGCAATAGTCTGATCTCTTCGATAAAGTCCAATTCAACCCCGTCAAGAGAAGAAAGCGTGGCCGAAGCCCCCTGTATAACGCTCACTTCTTCTTCCGTTGTCATAGCGGCTGTTAACAGCTCCTCTAAATTGGTGTTTAATGGGCCGATAGGCAATACGTAGCCGAACAACAAGCCGGCGGATAGGTCAAAGTCACCTCTGATATTGGGATAAGGCATCTCAAAAAGAAACTCGCCGTCTTCTTTTCGGCACTGTGTCAGGAGTAATAGTATAAATAAAAAATAAAGTGCTCTTTTCATGCTGTTGTTTTACTTTAGGAAAACCGGGTATATTTTCCGTACAACGAACTTTTTTCCCTTTTATCAATCCGTCGTAGTAATAAAAGCTGACTTTTTTCTTTCCTCAATTGACAGATTTATTTTGCCTGCTACTTACATTAACGAACATTTTATTCCAAAGTGCACCATTGCTCCTAAAAATTTATATTTTTAGTTGTTGAATAATTGGACTTTTGACGCTAGACGCTAGACGCTAGATTTTAGACAACAAAACGCT